>CAYZKM010000932.1:0-1503 GCA_964478525.1 uncultured Bifidobacterium sp. | reverse complement strand
TGCATGGTGCTGGTCGTACTGGTTGCTCAGCTGGGTTCCGCCTCCATGCAGCAGCCAGGCCAGGTACTGGCGCTGGTTCATGGTGAAGGGCAGGCCGGTCTCGAACACGAAGCTCGGGTCCTTGCCGAAATAATAGTACGCGGCGGTCTGGCCGCATTCGACGGTGCCGTTCTGCACCGCGTCGGCCACCTGCAGGCCCGGAACGATCTCACCGGCGGCAAAGGTGCGGATCTGGAACCTGCCGTCCGACATCTCGCCGATCCGCTTGGCAAACAGCTCGGACCCGCCCCACAGCGCTTCGAGCGATTTCGGGAAGCTGGATGTCAGGCGCCACTTCACTTCCGGCATCGATTGGGCGATCGCCGGGGTGGCGAGCGCGGACGCCGCGGCGACCGCGGCGGTGCCGGTTCCGGCATTGACGACAAATTTTCGGCGATTCATGACGTGGCCATCTCCCTTGTGCAGTCATGCGCGTCCTGCCGGACTTGCTGTCCTTGCATAGGCGCGACGACACAAATTCTCATAGAAGATGACCGATTTCCAGCACCCCGGCAGGAAATCATTGCCGGGGTGACAGGCGTCCCCCGGTCAGGGCCAGAGGTTGGGCAGCACTGCCGAGGAATAGCCCGAGGTGAAATCCTTGGGCGTGCCGGTCTCGGGCGCGAACACGTGGCGGCGGATCTTGCCGATATTGCCGCCATACAGATGTATGGAAATCGACGGCCGGTCGCACAGCGCGTTCGCCACGGTATGGATGTCGCCGATCACAGGGGACACCGCATCCACCATGCCCGGGCGCAGATGGGCGGGCTCGCCCGGTGTCATGCAGCCGCCCTGCGGCAGGTAGGGGATCGCCACTTCCTCCCCGCGCAGCATGCCGATCAGGCCCCAGACCAGGTGGTCGTGCACCGGGGTCTTCTGGCCCGGACCCCAGACGAAGCTGACCAGCGAGCACCGATCCATCGGATCGCCATACAGAAGATACTGGCGATAGCGGTCCGGATCGGGTTCGGCGAACACATCGGGCAGCCAGTCATCGCGGCTGACCAGGGCGGACATCAGCTCGCGCGCGGGTTCCAGTACCTCGGCTTCGTCGTTGCCGCGGCTTTCGACCAGGCGGGTCATCGAGCAGACGAAGTCGCGAAGCGGGAGGATGGACATTATCTTCTCCACGAGTCGGTACAGGTAGGCAAAATTAGTGCCGACAATGCCGCGGAGTCAAAATTTATCTCGCACCTTCCAAGCGCCGGACGCGCCGGTACGGCCACGCCCACGCCCACGCAGAACGGCCGCTGATGAGGCAGCGGCGATCAGCCGCTGTTGTTGGCCCCGCCCTTGCCGGCGGCGAACCGCACCGCTTCCTCGGCCGCGCGGACCAGGGCGCGCGCCTTCTGGTGGCATTCCTCATACTCGGCCAGGGGGACCGAGTCGGCCACGAAGCCGGCGCCGGCCTGGACGTACATCATCCCGTCCTTCACCAGCGCGGTGCGCAGCGCGATGCAG
>CAYZKM010000931.1:0-1503 GCA_964478525.1 uncultured Bifidobacterium sp. | reverse complement strand
CATCCTTGACCTGCTCGGACGCCATGGCATCCGCGCCCAACTGCCCGGTCAGCGCCAGGCGCAGCGTGTTCGCCCGCCCGCGGGTCAAATGTTGCTCGTCGCGGGTGGCACGGTAGGACGGACACATCACCCCGGCATCGAACCCGCGGCAGGTGCCGTTGTTGTTGCACATCTCCACCGCGCCCAGCATCCCGCCCAGCGGGCCGGGATGATCCGACCAGTCCAGCCGCGGGGTGAAATCCGCCACCGCCGCATAGCCCGGGCCATAGCGGAACAGCGCGCGGTCATCCATCCGTGGCGGATCGACGATGCGGTGCGGGTTCATCATCCCCGCGGGATCGAAGGCCTGCTTCACCACCCCGAAGGCGCGGACGATCCGATCACCGAACATCTGCGCGTGGAACTCGCTGCGCACCAGCCCGTCGCCATGCTCCCCGCTGTGGGAGCCCTTGTATTCGCGCACCAGGGCGAACGTCTCCTCGGCCACCTTGCGCATCAGCGCGACATCGGACGGGTCCTTCAGGTTCAGCACCGGGCGGACATGCAGGCAGCCCACCGAGGCATGCGCATACCAGGTGCCCCGGGTGCCGTTCTTCTCGAACACCTCGTTCAGCCGCTCGGTGTAGTCGGCGAGGTCTTCCAGATCGACCGCGGTGTCCTCGATGAACGAGACCGGCTTGCCGTCCCCCTTCATCGACATCATGATATTCAGCCCGGCCTCTCGCACCGCGGCGATATCCGCCTGGAACCCGCCATCCAGCGCCCGCACCACGCCGGGGCAGCCGAGGTCCCCCATCAGTTGCTCCAGCTCCTCCAGCTTGCGCAGCAGGGGGGCGTCCTCGTGGCCATGGAACTCGACCAGCAGCAGGATGTCCGGTTCCCCGATCAGCATGCGATCGATCGTGGCGCGGAAGATCGGGATGCCGCGACCCAGATCGATCATGGTCCGATCGACCAGCTCCACCGCTTCCGGGTCCAGCGTCACGATGTGGCGGGACGCCTCCATCGCCTTGCGGAAGGTGGGGAACTGGCAGATGCCCAGCACCTTGCGCGGCTTGATCGGATGCAGCTTCAGCTCCAGCGCGGCCGAGAAGGCGAGCGTGCCCTCCGAGCCCACCAGCAGGCGGGCCAGATTCTCCCGCCCCGCCGCGCGCGCCGCCGGGGTCAGCGTGTCGATGTTATAGCCGCCGACGCGGCGCAGCTGCCTGGGGAAGCGGCGCGCGATCTCGTCCGCCTCCGACAGGCCCAGCGCCCGCATCCGCTGGATCAGCTCGGCCACGCGGTCGGGGATCCCGTGGCCGATATTGTCGGGGATGGCGCCGAAGCGATGGCGCGTGCCGTCGGCCAGGATCGCGTCGATCGCCTGCACATTGTCGGCCATCAGCCCATAGCGGATCGACTTCGACCCGCAGGAATTGTTCCCGGCCATCCCGCCGATCGTGCAGCGGGCATGGGTCGACGGATCAACCGTGAAGAACAGCCCGTGCGCGCGCAGCGCGGTGT
>CAYZKM010000930.1:0-1512 GCA_964478525.1 uncultured Bifidobacterium sp. | reverse complement strand
GGGACGATCACCGGCAGCAACACCGATGGGTGGGGCTTCGTGGCCAATCTCCGCCACCATGGCGTCGACCCCGCCGCCGGCCCGGCGCTGCTGCTGGGCGCCGGCGGATCGGCGCGTGCCATCGCCGCCGCGCTGCAGGATGCCGGCGTCCCGGTCGCCGTCGCCAACCGCACGCCCGAGCGTGCGCATGCGCTGGCCCGCGACTTGCCGGGCCTGCGGATCGTGGACTGGACCGACCGCTCCGACGCGCTGGCCGACCATGCGCTGGTCGTGAACACGACATCGCTGGGCATGACCGGCCAGCCACCGCTGCAGATCGACCTGGGCAAGGCCCCCGCCGGCATGGCCGTGTCCGATATCGTCTATGTCCCGCTGGAAACGCCGCTGCTGGCCGAGGCGCGGCGGCGCGGGCTGCGGCCGGTCGAGGGGCTGGGCATGCTGCTGTATCAGGCCATTCCCGGGTTCAAGACCTGGTTCGGCGTGGAGCCGGTCGTCGACGAGGAGCTTCGCCGCTTCGTCGCCGCCGACCTGCTGCCATCATGAAGGTCGTCGGCCTGACGGGCGGGATCGGCATGGGCAAGTCCACCGCCGCCGCCGCATTCAAGCGGGCGAGGATGCCGGTCTACGACGCCGACCTGGCCGTGCACCAGTTGCAGGCCCGCGGCGGGCGGGCGGTCCGCGCGATCGAGGCCGCCTTTCCCGGCACCATCAAGGATGGCGCCGTCGACCGCGCCGCGCTGCGCCAGGCCGTTCTGGGCAAGCCCGACGCGCTGAAGCGCCTGGAACACATCCTGCACCCGATGGTCGAGATCGAGCGGGACGAGTTCATCAAGCGCGCCCGCCGCCGCGCCTGCCGAGCGGCCGTGCTGGATGTGCCGCTGTTGTTCGAGGTGAAGTGGGACAGGGTCTGCGACCTGGTCGCCGTGGTCTCGGCGCCCAAGGCGATCCAGGTCCATCGCGTGCGCATGCGGCGAAAAATGTCTGCCTCGGACATCGAAGCCGTGATCGCCCGCCAGATGCCGGATGCGGCCAAGCGGCGGCGGGCCGATGTGGTCATCCGCACCGGGTTGTCGCGCTTCCTGACCCAGAAGGCGATGCGCCGGCTGATCGCGGAGCTGCGGGCATGATCCGCTCGATCCTGTTCGACACGGAAACCACCGGGCTGGAACCGCTGAAGGGCGACCGCGTGATCGAGATCGCGGCCCTGGAACTGGTGAACGAACTGCCGACCGGGCGGCACTTCCATACCCTGCTGGACCCCGAGCGTGACGTGCCGGCCGAAGCGTCCCGCATCCATGGCTTCACCAGCGCCGACCTGGCCGGCAAGCCGTTGTTCGCAACGGTGGCGCAGGAGATGCTGGCGTTCTTCGGCGACGGGCCGCTGATCGCCCACAACGCCCCATTCGACTTCGGGTTCCTGAACGCCGAGCTGGCGCGGGTGAATCTGGCGCCGCTGGACAGCGGGCGCATGGTCGACACGCTGATGCTGGCCAAGCAGCGTTTCCCGGGGAT
>CAYZKM010000929.1:0-1518 GCA_964478525.1 uncultured Bifidobacterium sp. | reverse complement strand
CCGGCAAATCCTCGCTCGCCTTCGACACGATCTATGCCGAGGGCCAGCGCCGCTATGTCGAGTCGCTGTCCGCCTATGCCCGCCAGTTCCTGGAACTGATGGGCAAGCCCGATGTCGACGCGATCGACGGGCTGTCCCCGGCCATCTCGATCGAGCAGAAGACCACCTCGAAGAACCCGCGCTCCACCGTCGGGACCGTGACCGAAATCCACGACTATATGCGCCTGCTCTGGGCGCGGGTCGGCACCCCCTACTCCCCGGCCACCGGCCTGCCGATCGAGGCGCAGACCGTCAGCCAGATGGTCGACCGGGTGATGGCCATGCCGGAAGGCACCCGCCTGCTGCTGCTGGCCCCCGTGGTGCGCGACCGCAAGGGCGAATACCGCAAGGAACTGGCCGAGTTGCAGCGCCGCGGCTTCACCCGCGTCAAGGTCGACGGCACGCTGCACGAGATCAACGAGGTTCCGGCGCTGAACCGCAAGATCAAGCACGAGATCGAGGCCGTGGTCGACCGCGTCGTGGTGCGCGACGGCATCGCCCCGCGCCTGGCCGACAGCTTCGAAACCGCGCTGTCGCTGTCCGACGGCATCGCCTATACCGAAGGTGCCGACGACCAGGCGCGCACGGTGTTTTCCTCCCGCTTCGCCTGCCCGGTCAGCGGCTTCACGATCGAGGAGATCGAGCCGCGGCTGTTCAGCTTCAACTCCCCCCACGGCGCCTGCCCCGCCTGCGACGGGCTGGGGGTGGAAAGCTTCTTCGACCCGCAACTCGTCGTGCCCGACGAACGCGTATCGCTGGCCGATGGCGCGGTCGCCCCCTGGACCGGGGCACAAAGCCCCTATTACGAGCAGACGCTGCAAAGCCTGGCGCGCCACTACAAGGTGGCGACCCGGACCGCCTGGCAGGACATCCCATCGGGCGTGCGCGACGCCATCCTGTACGGCACCGGCGAGGAGCCGATCGCCTTCACCTATAAGGATGGCGTCCGCAGCTATACCGTCACCAAACCGTTCGAGGGCGTGCTGCGCAACCTGGAACGCCGCCTGCGGGAAACCGACAGCGTGTGGGTGCGCGAGGAGATGTCCCGCTACCAGGCCGAAAAGCCATGCGCCGTCTGCGCCGGTGCGCGGCTGAAGCCGCAGGCCCTGTCGGTGCGCGTCGCGGGCAAGCACATCGCCGATGCCTCGGACCAGTCGATCCGCGCCGCCCTGGGCTGGTTCCAGACCGTGCTGGGGCAGCTGACGCCGCAACGCCAGGAGATCGCCCGCCGCATCCTGCGCGAGATCGTGGACCGCCTGCAGTTCCTGGTCGATGTCGGGCTGGACTACCTGACCCTGGCGCGCGGATCGGCCACGCTGTCGGGCGGGGAGTCGCAGCGCATCCGCCTGGCCAGCCAGATCGGGTCGGGGCTGACCGGGGTGCTGTACGTGCTGGATGAACCCTCGATCGGGCTGCATCAGCGCGACAATGAACGCCTGCTGGGCACGCTGCGGCGGCTGCGCGACCTGGGCAACACGG
>CAYZKM010000928.1:0-1522 GCA_964478525.1 uncultured Bifidobacterium sp. | reverse complement strand
ACGTACCTCCCGCCCAGTCCGCCCGGAACCCCGGCCGCTGGTTCGCGGCTGGCCGACATCACCTTGCAGGCAGGCAACCAGATCACAACGAACGTTTTCCTACAGGTAGACGTCGGTCCCCAATCGCAAGTCGCCTACTGGCTCGAAACGGTCGACCCGCACGTTGCCAGTCCGACGATCTATAGCGGTCATGTCTACGCGATCGACATCGTTGCCAGCGCGCTGCGCTACGAGGCTTATTTCGGTCTGGTGCCAAACGACAATGACTGCGCCTCGATTGCGGCCAACATTGCCGCCGCGGCCGGGGCATCCATGCCGCCGCAGGCGAAGTCGACCGATCCGACGGCGAACCAGGAGGGTGGGTTCTGGCGCATTGCCTATCGTGCTTCGGATCACGTCAATCCCGTCCAGGACTGGGGCCCACTCGTCCTGGAAGGCGACATCGTCCGCATGGGTTGGACGAACGGCGGCCATCATGCGACGACTGTCATGGCGACGAATGCCGACGGTTCCATACTGGTCTATGACAATGGAGACAGTGAAGACGACCAATCGGTCATCGGCCTCCACAACGTCAGGTACTGGACGCACACAATACCCGAAAGCATTACGATCTATCGTTTGGACCCTAACCACCAGTTCTTGGTGCAAGGCAGCGCGCAGGCGGAGTTCCTTCAGGGCAGTCCGTACGACGACCTGATCCGGCCCAACGGCGGCGCCGATACGATTGCAGGCGGTGCTGGCAACACTGAGGTCCAGGGTAGCGCGACGGCGCTGAAGGACATCGCCATCATCGACTGGCACCAGGGCGACACCCTGGACATCACGGACATGCCACTCACCGGCGCAGCCGTCAGCTACGACGTGGCGTCGGGGCTGCTGCACGTGTCGAACCAGGACACCGGCCAGGACGTCGGGGTGGCGTTGCCGGCGGGACTCCCCGATCTGTTCCAGCTTACCTCCGTCGATGGCGGCACCGAGGTGACGCTCGCCTGCTTCGCCGATGGCACACGGCTCCATACCACTGGCGGCGAAGTCGCTGTCGAGGATCTGCGCGTCGGCGATGTCCTGCTCACGGTATCGGACCCGAAGGTGCCGTCGCGGATCATCCGCTGGATCGGCCGTCGGACCGTCGAGCCGCGACGTCACCCGCAACCCGAACTGCTCAGCCCTGTCCGCGTCGCCGCGCATGCGTTCGGGCCGGGACGTCCAGCGAGGCCGCTCCTGCTGTCGCCCGACCACGCCATCTATTTTGAGGATGTCCTGATCCCGGTCCGCTACCTGATCGACGGCAAGGCCATCCGCCAGTTGGCGCCGCGACGCGTCACCTATTGGCACGTCGAGCTGGACCGACATGATGCGATCCTGGCCGAAGGCCTGCCGGTGGAAAGCTATCTCGATACCGGCCAGCGCCACGCATTCGAAAACGGTGGCTCCGCTCTCATGCTGCACCCCGATTTCGGGATGCGGGTGTGGGAAGCCGAGGGCGTTGCACCGCTTGTCGTCACGGGCCCTCAAGTCG
>CAYZKM010000927.1:0-1527 GCA_964478525.1 uncultured Bifidobacterium sp. | reverse complement strand
CCGTAATGGCCCAGCGTGGTCCAGATCTTCTGGCCATTGACGATATACTTGTCGCCCTTCCGTTCCGCCCGCGTGCGCAGCGACGCCAGATCCGACCCCGAGCCCGGTTCCGAGAAGCCCTGGCACCAGAAGATCTCCGCGCTCGCGGTCCTGGGCAGGAAGCGGCGCTTGATCTCCTCGGATCCGAACTGCGCGATCACCGGGCCGACCATCGAGACATTGAACGCGATCGGCGTCGGCGCGTTCGCCTGCTGCATCTCGTCCTGGTACAGATAGACCTGCACCGGGGTCCAGTCCTTGCCGCCCCAGGCCACCGGCCAGTTGACGGTGGCGAGCCCATGCTCGTGCATGATGCGCTGCGCCGTGACCAGGTCGTCCTTGGTCATGCCCTCCCCCTCCGCGACCTTGGCGCGGATGGATTCGGGAATCCTGGTGCGGAAGAACGTTCGCATTTCCTGGCGGAAGGCGCGTTCCTCGTCGGTGAAGTTCAGGTCCATCGGTGCATCCTTCCGCCGGGTTGCGGTGGTGGGTTCACGCCCCGGTCTAGCGGGGCGGCCGGGTGGGTCAAGGGGTTGCCGTCAGCCCGCTACTGCTTCAGCCGGTCCTTGAACTGCTTGCGGAACTTCGCGACCTTCGGCGCCACCACGACCTGGCAATACCCGGTCCAGGGATTCAGCGCGAAATAGTCGTGATGGTCCGGCTCCGCCTCGTGGAAGGTCGTGAACGGCTCCAGCTGCGTGACCAGCCGCCCGCCCCAGATCTTCGCGTCGGCGATCTCCTGCATCACCGCCTCGGCCGTCGCCTTCTGCGCCTCCGAGTGCGCCAGGATGATCGAGCGGTACTGCGTGCCGATGTCGTTGCCCTGCCGGTTCAGCGTCGTCGGGTCATGGATCGTGAAGAACACCCGCAGCAGGTCGGCATAGGACAGTTCGGCGTTGTCGAACTTCACCTGCACCACTTCCGCATGGCCCGTGGTGCCGCTGCATACCGCCTTGTAGGTCGGGTTCGGCGTCTGCCCCGCGGCATAGCCCGACATGACCCAGCTGACGCCGCGCAGATCCTTGAACACGGCCTCCAGGCACCAGAAGCAGCCGCCGCCCAGCGTCGCGGTTTCCTCGCTCATTCCCTTCTCCTCCGGCTCGCGTGGCATCCAGCATAGCAGGGGTCGGCCACGCTGCCACGCGCAACATTCCCCTGCCATGCGGCCCGGCCATGGCCGCACCGCGCCGAACCCCGCCTTGACCAGGCCGCCGGCCGGCACCCTATTGCCTGCGCATGGACACTGTTGCACGCCGCGATACCGGCCAGGCGGTCGACCTGGCGATCACCGGCATGACCTGCGCCGCCTGCGTCGGCCGGGTCGAGAAGGTGCTGGGCCGCATCCCCGGGGTGACCGCCGTCGCGGTCAACCTGGCAACCGAGCGCGCCCACGTCACCGCCGAGGCCGCGCCCGACATCGACGCCCTGGTCCGCGCGGTGGAGAAAGCCGGCTACGGCGCCACCCGCGTCACGCCCGAGGCGCCGCCC
>CAYZKM010000926.1:0-1530 GCA_964478525.1 uncultured Bifidobacterium sp. | reverse complement strand
GTTGCAGCGAATATGCGATCGAGGCCTTCCGCATTCACGGGGCGCTGCGCGGCGGCGCCCTGACGACACGGCGCATTCTGCGCTGCAATCCATGGCATGAGGGCGGCGTCGACCCGGTTCCGGGCTCGGACGGCCGAACGGAGCATTGATGGACCAGAAGCGGCTGTTCCTGGCGATCGCGATCTCGCTCGCCATCATGATCGGGTTCCAGGTGCTGATCTCGCCGCATCTGCCGCAGCCGCCGGCCCCGGTCCCCGCGGCGACACAGGCCACGGCCCCGTCGCCACCGGCCAAGACCGCCACCGGGGCGGAACCGGCGGCCACGGCGCAGTCGACGTCGGGCGCGGTGCCGGCCAATGTCCCGCGCGTGCGGATCGACGGCAAGCGCGTCAGCGGCTCGATCAGCCTTCTCGGCGCGCGCATCGACGACATCGTGCTGACCAATTACCGCGAATCGCTCGATCCCAACTCGCCCTATGTCCGCCTGCTGGAACCGCGATCGGACCCGCAGCCATACTATGTGCAATACGGCTGGACCGCGCCCGCCGGCGTGACGGTGAAACTGCCGGACAACGACACGGTCTGGACCGCCTCGGCCGAGGCCATGGGCCAGGGCAGGCCGGTCACGCTGTCGTGGAACAACGGCGAGGGCCTGACGTTCGAGATCGGGCTGGACGTCGATGCCGACTACATGTTCTCGGTGCGCCAGACGGTCCGCAACGCCACCGGGCAGGAGGTGAAGCTGTTCCCGTGGTCGCGCATCCGCCGCGACTACAAGCCGCACGTGCTGGGATACTAC
Organism: uncultured Bifidobacterium sp.; assembly: GCA_964478525.1. Classification (GTDB taxonomy): domain Bacteria; phylum Pseudomonadota; class Alphaproteobacteria; order Acetobacterales; family Acetobacteraceae; genus Rhodopila. Next base: position 731 of record CAYZKM010000926.1, on the reverse strand, counting down.
ATCCTGTTCGAGGGTCTTCTGGGCGTCGTCGACGGGACGCTGAAGGAAGTCACTTACGACAACGCGAAAAGCGAGGGCGAGAAGAAGAAGGGCATCGCCTATGAATCGCCGTCGACCGGCGGCTGGATCGGCATCACCGACAAATACTGGCTGACCGCGCTGATCCCGGACCAGACCGTGCCGTCGAAAGTGTTCTTCCGCCATATCGACGACAAGGGCGACCGCTACCAGGTCGACACCGTGACGCAGGAGCCGAAGGCGATCCCGGCGGGCGGCGAGGCGACGATGACGTCGCAGATGTTCGCCGGCGCCAAGCTGGTCACGATGCTGGACCGCTACCAGGACACCTACAAGATCCCCAGCTTCGACAAGGCCGTCGATTTCGGCTGGTTCTACTTCCTGACCAAGCCGATCTTCTTCGCCATCGACTACCTGTATCAGGTGCTGGGGAATTTCGGCCTGGCGATCCTGGTGTTCACGATCGCGGTCAAGGCGCTGTTCTTCCCGCTGGCCAACTACTCGTACCGGTCCATGAGCAAGATGAAGCTGATGGCGCCGAAGATGACTGCCCTGCGGGAGCGGTACAAGGACGAGCCGCAGCGCATGCAGCAGGAAATGATGGCGATGTACCGGGCCGAGAAGGTCAATCCCGCCTCGGGATGCCTGCCCATGCTGGTGCAGATCCCGGTCTTCTTCTCGCTCTACAAGGTGCTGTTCGTCACCATCGAGAT
>CAYZKM010000925.1:0-1531 GCA_964478525.1 uncultured Bifidobacterium sp. | reverse complement strand
CAGGTCCTGGCCGGCTGGGCGCGCGCCGATGGTGCCCTGGGCGCCGAGGAACAGCGCGCGCGCGAGGCGCGTCGCGGCGTGTGGGCCGGCGAGCCGGCAGGGCGCTGATCCCCCGGGGATATCCCTGATATCCCCGGCGGGCGCCCACCGTTCCGGCAATGGCGCTGCGTTCTGGGCCGGGCAAACGAAAGAACCTGTCTCGCCAGCCGGGTTCCGCGAAACCAAGCGCATTGGCGGGGATCGCGACCCACGACGATCCAAAGAGTTAACCGCAATTTGGTTAATGCTACCTATTGCGTTGCACAATAAGGATATTTGCCCACATCCGCTTGCCGTGGGCACTATTCGCCCGTTAGCTGTCCGGTGACTGACGTTCCGGCAACCGCGGCGAAGGAGCAGAACAATGGCGCAGGCGGCGGAGACCAGGAAGCGGGCCAAGGCGAAGGAACCGTCGATGGACCGCGACGAGTTGCTGCGGGCCTACCGCATGATGCTGCTGATCCGGCGGTTCGAGGAGAAGGCCGGCCAGCTGTACGGCATGGGCCTGATCGGCGGGTTCTGCCATCTGTATATCGGCCAGGAAGCCGTGGTGGTGGGCATGATGCTCGCCGCCGGCGAGGGCGACCAGGTCATCACATCCTATCGCGACCACGGGCACATGCTGGCCACCGGCATGGATGCGCGCGGCGTGATGGCCGAGCTGACGGGACGGTCGGGCGGGTATTCGCGCGGCAAGGGCGGCTCGATGCACATGTTCAGCAAGGAGCGGAACTTCTTCGGCGGGCATGGCATCGTCGGTGCGCAGGTCAGCCTGGGCAACGGCCTGGCCTTCGCCAACTGGTATCGCGGCAACGACCGGGTCAGCCTGACCTTTTTCGGCGAGGGCGCGTCGAACCAGGGCCAGGTGTATGAAAGCCTGAACCTGGCCGCGCTGATGAAGCTGCCGACGGTGTTCGTGATCGAGAACAACAAGTACGGCATGGGCACCTCGGTGGAGCGCGCCTCGGCCAGCCACGACCTGTCGAAGAACGGCGCGCCCTGGGGCATCATCGGGCTGCAGGTCGACGGGATGGATGTGGTGGCGGTGAAAGCCGCCGCCGAACAGGCGATCGCCGCATGCCGGGCCGGCAAGGGTCCATACCTGCTGGAGGTGAAGACCTATCGCTATCGCGGCCATTCGATGTCCGACCCCGCCCGCTATCGCACGCGCGAAGAGGTGCAGGCGATGCGCACCCAGCACGACTGCATCGAGAATGCCCGCCACCTGCTGGAAGGGATGGGCGTCGAGGATGCGGCGTTCAAGGCGATCGACGACGAGGTGAAGGCGATCATCCAGGATGCCGCCGACTTTGCGCAGGCCAGCCCCGAGCCGGATGAGGCCGAACTGTATACCGACGTGCTGCTGGAGGGCTGAGCGATGGCGACCCAGATCCTGATGCCCGCCCTGTCGCCCACCATGACCGAGGGAAAGCTGGCGCGCTGGCTGAAGAATGTCGGCGACGACGTGCGCCCGGGCGATGTGATCGCCGAG
>CAYZKM010000924.1:0-1531 GCA_964478525.1 uncultured Bifidobacterium sp. | reverse complement strand
TTGAGGTGCTTGTGGGGGAAACCTCGTGGAAGTTCGAGTCTTCTCGACCGCACCAACCCGCCAGGCTCGGCTCCACGCCCAGGTCCAGGCCCAAGCTCAAGCCCAGGCGCGCAGCATCCTGATCCCGCATCATCGCAGCGACGCCGCCAGCGCGGTGGCCCAGATCGTGCCCGTCCACAGCACCAGCAGCACGATGCGCGCGGCCGGGGTCAGTTCGGGCGCCGGACGGTCATCCGCGATCGGGGCGCCACCGTTCAGCGCCAGGGCCGTCAGCGGCACATAGACCACGAAGCTGGCCAACGTCGTCAGGACCAGCGCCGCCGCGCAGGCGGCCAGGTCGAACACCAGCAGCGGCGACAGGGCGGCACCGATGTGCAGCAGGCCGGGCAGCCAGGGAATATCGGCACGGATGGCGGTCGGGGCGAGCAGGGTGCGCATGGTTCAGCTCCGCAGTTCGGGGGCAAGATTGTCGTGGAAATCGAGGCCGGCCGTCGTGCGCTGCACGATCCCGGCACGGATGACCCAGTCGCCGAACGTTTCACCCGCCTGCCTGCCGGCGGCATAGGCGGCGAACAGCGGTGACAGGGTCGCGACGATGGTGTCGTCATCGAGGTCGCGGCGATGCAGCTTGCTCAGCCGGCTGCCATCATGCGCACCACCGAGATACAGGTTGTACAAGCCGGGAGAACGGCCAACCAGGCCGATCTCGGCCATATACGGCCTTGCACAGCCGTTCGGGCAGCCGGTCATGCGGATGGTGATGTCGGCCTCGGCCAGCCCCTGCCTCGCCAGGTCCGCCTCCAGCCGCGTGACCAGGCCAGGCAGCGACCGTTCGCTTTCCGCCAGGGCCAGCCCGCAGGTCGGCAGGGCGACGCAGGCCACCGCATTGCGCCGCAGGCCGCCCGCGCCGCTGTCCAGCCCATGCGCCGCCAGTATGCCCGCGACCGCGGCACGATGGGCCAGCGGGATATCCGCCAGCACCAGGTTCTGGTTCGCGGTGATGATGAACCGCCCGACCCCGAGCTCGGCCACCGCATGCAGCCCGCTCAGCAGGCGGCGGTCCGCCAGGTCGTGGATGCGTCCGTTCTCGACGAACAGGGTGTAGTGACAGGTGCCATCCTCGCCGTCCGTCCAGCCCAGCCGGTCACCGGTCGCGACGAAGCGATACGGCCGCGCCGGCTGCAGCGGCACGGACAGCCGGGGCCCCAGCGTCTGCGTGAAGACGTCCAGCCCCATCCGGTCGATCGTGTATTTCAGCCGCGCCTGCTTGCGGTTGGAACGATTGCCGAAATCGCGCTGCACGGTCACGACCTTCTCGGCCACCTCGACCGCGTGCTCCGGCTTGCAGAAGCCGATCACCGAGGCCGCGCGCGGATAGGTCTCGGGCTCGCCATGCGTCATGCCCATGCCGCCGCCGACCGCGACATTATAACCGATGATACGGCCGCCCTGCTCGATGGCGATGAAGCTCAGATCCTGCGCGAAGGCATCGACATCGTTGTGCGGCGGCAGCGCCACGCCGATCTTGAAT
>CAYZKM010000923.1:0-1539 GCA_964478525.1 uncultured Bifidobacterium sp. | reverse complement strand
CAGGCCAGCGTGATCTGCGACGGCGTGCAGCCCTTCTCGGCGGCAAAGGCCTCGATCCGCGCCACCAGCTCCCGGTTCTGCGCGAAGTTCTGCTCCTGGAAGCGCGGATGCGCCGCGCGGCGGCCATCGACATCGGCGAAGGTCTGGATCGCCCCGGTCAGGAACCCGCGCCCCAGCGGCGAGTAGGCGACGAAGCCGATCCCGAGTTCCCGCGTCACCGCGCGGGTCTCCTCGGCCTCGGTCCGGTACAGCAGCGAGTATTCCGTCTGCACCGCCGCGATCGGATGCACGGCATGGGCGCGGCGGATCCGCTCGGGCGCGGCTTCCGACAGGCCGAGGAAACGGACCTTGCCCTGTTCGACCAGGCGCTTCATCGCGCCGACCGTGTCCTCGACCGGAACGTTCGGGTCGACGCGGTGCTGGTAGTACAGATCGATCACATCCATGCCCAGCCGCTTCAGGCTGGCCTCGCACGCCGCGATCACATGCGCGGGCGAGCCGTCGACGCCGTTCCCCTGCCCGGGGCGCTGGGTCTGGCCGAACTTCGTCGCCAGCACCACCCCATCCCGCCGCCCCTTCAGCGCGCGGCCCAGCAATTCCTCGTTATGGCCCCAGCCATACATGTCGGATGAGTCGAAATGATCGACACCCTGGTCGATCGCCTGGCGGATCAAATCCTCGGACGTGGCGTCGTCGGCGGCGCCGTAGACGCCGGACAGGCCCATGCAGCCCAGGCCGATGGTCGAGACGGACAGCCCGCCAAGCATGCGGTGCGCGATGGTCGTCATGGTCCCCTCCCAGAGTTTCGAGTGGTGATATAGGCCCGATCGACCGGAAGCGGCAGGGGGGAGCAGCCCAGGGGGCAACAGCCAGGGGAGGGCGCCCTTGCCGCCGCCCGCCGTCCGCGCCATGACACAGGCTTCATGAACGCACCCCTGCTGCCGCGGCTGCTGATCCCCCGCCTGCCGTTCTTCTACGGCTGGGTCATCCTGGGCTGCGTCTGCTGCGCCGGGATGTCGCGCCAGGGCGGGGCGGTGGCCACGCTGTCGGTTTTCGTCGCCCCGATGACGCGGGAATTCGGCTGGTCGCGCACTGCCATATCCGGCGCGGTGTCCCTGGGCGGGGTGCTGGCCGCGATCCTCTCGCCATGGATCGGACGGATGCTGGACCGCGAGGGCGCGCGCCGCGTGCTGTGCCTGGCCATCCTGGGCACCGGCATCGCCAACCTGGCGCTGTCGCAGATCACGGCGCTGTGGATGTTCTATGTCCTGTTCGTCGTCGCTCGGCTGAATTTCGCGGTGCCGTTCGACCTGGGCATCTACGGTGCGGTGTCCAACTGGTTCGTCGCCCGGCGCCCCTTTGCCATGAGCCTGGCGACCGCCGGCATGACCGTGGGCCTGGTGACGCTGCCGATGGTTGCGCAACTGGCCGCCGATCATGGCGGCACCTGGCGCGACGGCTGGCTGGCGATCGGCGTCACGGTGCTGGCGGTCGGCGTCGTGCCGGCCTTCGTTCTGATGGTGCGCCAGCCCGAGGATG
>CAYZKM010000922.1:0-1540 GCA_964478525.1 uncultured Bifidobacterium sp. | reverse complement strand
GGCGCGCGACGCGGTCGATGTCGCGGTGGCGAATCTGCTGCCGCAGGTCAGCCTGCAGGGGCAGACCTTCCAGCAGAACAACCAGACCACGCCGCGCACGCAGGGCCTGGGCTATCAGGTCGTGGCACAGGTGTCGGTGCCGCTGTACCAGGGCGGCAGCGAGTATGCGACGGTGCGCCAGGCCAAGCAGCAGCAGCAGCAATCCCAGCGCCTGGTCGACGATGCCCGCCGCACCGCGGTACAAAGCGCGGTGCAGGCCTGGAACACGCTGGCCTCGGCCCGGGCTGCCGCGGAAAGCACGCGCTCGCAGATCCGCGCGAACGAGATCGCCCTGGAAGGCGTGCAGCGCGAAGCCATCGTCGGCAGCCGCACCACGCTCGATGTGCTGAACGCCCAGCAGACGCTGCTGCAATCGCGCACCAACCTGGTGCAGGCCCTGGCACAGCTGGTGACCGCGTCCTACTCGGTGGCCGGCGCCCTCGGCCGCCTGACCGCGCGCGACCTGCACCTGCCGGTGGCACTGTATGACGAGACCGCCTATTATCAGGCGGTCAAGGACCGCTGGGCCGGGCTGGGCGATTACGCGACGGACCAGCCCAACCGCTGACCGGCCGCACTGAGCAAGGGACGAGCATGAGCGCGTCGCAGACCCCGCCGCACGGTTCAACGCCATCTGGAGCGTCTCCGGCCGGAGAAGCACCCACGGGATCGGTGCCCACGGGATCGGTACCCACGGGATCGGTACCGGGCGGAACGGCGGCCGGCGGCGACCCGTCGATGGAGGACATCCTCGCCTCGATCCGCCGTATCCTGAGCGAGGAGGAACCGGCCGAGGGAGCCCAGGCCGCGCCACACCCACCGCCCGCCCCGCCAGCGCACCCGCCGCCGCATCCGCCACCGCACCCGGACGACGACGTACTGGTGCTGGACCCGTCGATGATGGTGCCCGATCCGATGCCCGAACCGCCCGCGCCGCTGCCCGAACCGCCGCCCGAACCCATCGCGCCACCCCGGTTCGAGACCCCGCCCGAACTGGTTGCCCCCGCGGCCGCCGCGGCCGCCGCATCCTCGGTCGAAAGCCTGGTCCGCACGCTGACCGCCGAACGGGCCACGCAGGTCCATCGCGCCGGCCCGACGATCGAGGACCTGGTGCGAGAGGAAATCCGCCCGATCCTGAAGGACTGGCTCGACAACCACCTGCCGCCGCTGGTCGAGCGCCTGGTCCGTTCCGAGATTGAACGCGTCGTCGGACGCGCCGTTCCCTGATCCCACCTTGCCATTGCTGGCCTCCTGCGGCATCCGCTCCCGGGGGGTGAGACCCGCCGCAGGAGAGACCGATGCCGCTGGATAAGACATTCGCCCCCGCCGAGGTGGAAGCCCGCCTGTACGAAGGCTGGGAAAGCGCGGGCAGCTTCGCCTGCGACCCGCAGTCGAACGCGCAGCCCTTCACCATCATGATCCCGCCGCCGAACGTCACCGGCAGCCTGCACATGGGCCACGCGCTGACCTTCACCATCCAGGACACGCTGATCCGCTGGCG
>CAYZKM010000921.1:0-1542 GCA_964478525.1 uncultured Bifidobacterium sp. | reverse complement strand
TTGGCGACCAGCTTGGCGCTGATCGGCGTGCGCGGGGCGGATTTCCGGTCCTGCCTGGCATAGCCGAAATACGGCATCACCGCGGTGATCCGCCGTGCCGAGGACCGGCGCAGCGCGTCCAGCGTGATCAGCAGCTCCATCAGGTTGTCGTTCGCCGGGAACGATGTGGACTGCATCACGAACACATCCTGCCCGCGCACGTTCTCCAGGATCTCGACGAACACCTCCATATCCGCGAAGCGGCGGATCGAGGCGTTGGTGAGGGGCATTTTCAGCGTCACCGCGACGGCTTCCGCCAGGGGGCGGTTGCCGTTGCAGGCGACGATCTTCATTTCGGGTTGCTGCATGGGGACGCCGGACCGATCGCGCTTTGACGCGGTGCGTCATAGCAACCACCGGCCCGGTCTGTCCACGCGGTGTCGGTATCGGAACTTTGCGGCGAGCCCGAATCACCCGGCCATCGTCTACCGCCAGATCGGCTTGCCCAGGTTCACGTCATGCCCGCTGGTCAGCGCACCCCCCAGCGCGCCGGCGGCCCCGCCGATCGCCGCGCCCACCAGCGGCGCCCCGCCGGTCATGGCCGCGATCGCCGCCCCGCCGCCGGCGCCGATCAGCCCGCCCGAGACCGCCCGGTCGCCCTTGTGGTAGCCGCAGCCGGCAACGCCCAGCGCCAGGGTCAGCAGCATCGCCGCGGTCGTGATCGTGCGTCGCATGATGTTCTCCCGTTCCGTTGTTCCAGGGGCCCGCCCCAGGGGCCCGTCGAGCGGCCCGTCGAGCGGGCGGATCAGTGCGCCGTCAGCACCCCGCCCACCGCGCCGATGCCGCCGCCGATCAGCGCGCCCGTCGCCGGCTTGCCACCGGTCACCGCCGCCACGCCCGCACCCGCCCCCGCGCCCAGCAGCCCGCCGGTCACGCCCCGCGTCGCCGGGTCGCGCCCGCACGCCGCCACTGACAGAAGCAGCCCGCCAGACAGAAGAACCGCCATCGCCGTCCGAATCATTTTCCGTCTCCTTGCCGTTGGCATCATCCAAGCCTGCCCCCCAAATGGTGCGCGGATGCGTCCGGACCATGGCATCACCGGGGCAGACGATCACACTTGCGTCAAGCTTTCCCCCTTGTCGCGCCGCGCCGGCAGGGCTAAGCCCTCGCGCTTTCCAAGCCAGACTGACGAAGGTTTTCGCGATGCTCTCCCGGCTGCTTGGGTTCATGTCAGCCGACATGGCCATCGATCTCGGCACGGCCAACACCCTGGTCTATGTCAAAGGGCGGGGCATCGTCCTGGCCGAACCCAGTGTCGTCGCGATCGCCGAGGTGCGCGGCAAGAAGCAGGTCGTCGCCGTCGGCGAGGAGGCCAAGCAGATGCTCGGCCGCACGCCCGGCTACATCACCGCCTCGCGCCCGCTGCGCGACGGCGTGATCGCGGATTTCGAGGTGGCGGAGGAAATGATCAAGCATTTCATCCGCAAGGTGCATAACCGCCGCGGCTTCGCCTCGCCGCTGATCATCGTCTGCGTGCCATCGGGGTCCACCGCCGTGGAGCGG
>CAYZKM010000920.1:442-1552 GCA_964478525.1 uncultured Bifidobacterium sp. | reverse complement strand
ATCGGCACGGCCGAGAGCAGGGCCTGGGTGTAGGGGTGGTACTGCCGCTCGAACAGCGGGGCCGTGGCCGAATCCTCCATCATCCGGCCGAGGTACATGACCATGACCCGCGTCGCGATCTGGCGGACGATCGCCAGGTCGTGGCTGATGAAGATGATCGCGATCCCCGTCTCGCGCTGGAGCGCCTGGAGCAGGTTGACGATCTGCGCCTTGACCGAGACGTCGAGCGCCGAGACGGCCTCGTCGCAGATCAGCATCTCCGGCTCGGAGATCATCGCCCGGGCAATGGCGATGCGCTGGGCCTGGCCGCCCGAGAACTCGGAAGGATAGCGGTCGGCCATGTCGGCGGTCAGGCCCATCTTCTCGAGCCAGGCGATCGCGCGCGGGCGGCGCTCGGCGGCGGGAATGTCGGGGCGCAGGGTCTCGAGCGGCTCGGCGATGATATCGCCCACCGGCAGGCGTGGTGACAGGCTGCCATACGGGTCCTGGAAGACGATCTGCATCCGCGCCCGCAGCCGCCGCACCGCCTTGCGGTCCAGCGTCGCGATTTCCTGCCCGTCGAACGCGATGTGCCCGGTGGCCTGTTCCAGCCGCAGCGCGGCCAGCGCCAGGGTGGTCTTGCCCGACCCGGATTCGCCGACCAGACCGACCGTCTCGCCCTGGCGCACCGCGACCGAGACGCCGTCGACGGCGCGCACATGGGCGACGACGCGGCGCAGCAATCCCGCGCGGATCGGGAAATGGACCTTCACATCCCGCGTATCCAGCAGGGCGGCGGCACTGTCGGGCAGCGGCGGCGGCGCACCGGCGGGGACGGCGTCGATCAGCATACGGGTGTAGGGATGGGCGGGTGCGGCGAAGACATCCGCCACAGTGCCGGCCTCGACCACCGCGCCGTCCTTCATCACGCAGACGCGGTCAGCGAAGCGGCGGACGATCTCCAGGTTGTGGGTGATCAGCAGCATGGCCAGGCCGCGATCGTGCTGCAGCTGGCGCAGCAGGGCCAGGATACGGGCCTGGATCGTCACATCCAGCGCCGTGGTCGGTTCGTCGGCGATCAGCAGGGCGGGATTGTTGGCCAGCGCCATGGCGATCATCACCCGCTGGCGC
>CAYZKM010000920.1:0-432 GCA_964478525.1 uncultured Bifidobacterium sp. | reverse complement strand
TGGCCGCCCGACAATTCGTGCGGGAACGCCCCCAGCCGCGTCTCGGCGTCGGGGAAGCCGGCCTGGCGCAGCGTGTCGATGACGCGCCGGCGCACCTCGTCGGCGGGCAAGGCGTGGTGCAGGGTGATCGCCTCGGCCACCTGCCGCCCGATGCGGTGCAGCGGGTTCAGGCTGGTCATCGGCTCCTGGAACACGATGCCCGCCAGCTCGCCGCGCGCGCGGTGCAGCGCGTCCGGCGCGGCGCCGATCATCTCGGTCCCGTTCAGCGCGATGCGTCCGGTCGGGTTGGCCCCGCCGCGCGGCAGCAATTGCAGCAGCGACAGCGCGGTCAGCGACTTGCCGGATCCGGACTCGCCAACCAGGGCCAGCGTCTCGCCGCGGTCCAGGGTGAAGGACACGCCATCGACGACCCGCTTCGGACCGAACGCGACG
>CAYZKM010000919.1:0-1562 GCA_964478525.1 uncultured Bifidobacterium sp. | reverse complement strand
ATCCGGCCGTCGAGCACGGTGTTCGGAGTCACAGCCGGCGCCGGGCTGTGCGGCTCGGTCGGCCCCCGCAACGCCGGGACGATGCGGGCGGCACGCGATGCCGGGGCGACCATCGTCAACGACGTCTCGGGCCTGGCGCATGATCCCCGTGCCGCGGCGCTGGTGGCCGCGGCAGGCTGCCCGGTCGTGCTGATGCATATGCGCGGCACGCCGGATACGATGGTGTCCCTGTCGGCCTATGCGGATGTGGTGACGGATGTCCGCCGGGAAATCGCCGGCCGCGTGGCCGCGGCGCGGGCGGCGGGGATTGCCGATCAGCAAATCGTGATCGACCCGGGCATCGGCTTTGCCAAGAACGCCACCCAGTCCGTCGCCCTGCTGCGCGGCCTCGGCTTGCTCGCCGGTCTCGGCTATCCCCTGCTGGTCGGCGTGTCCCGCAAATCCTTCATCGGCGCCCTGTCCAGCCAGCCCGACCCGCGTCAGCGCCTGGGCGGATCGCTGGCGGCGGCGCTGTTCGCCCTGTCCCGCGGGGCGGCGATTCTGCGCGTCCACGACGTGCCGCAGACGGCGCAGGCGATGCGCATGTGGCAGGCTCTGGCCGGATGACCATGGTTTTCGTTCCCAACGGCCAGGTCTCGCGCTACATCCGGGTGCCGAGGACGACGGAGTTCCAATGACTCGAACCAGGCGCCTTTTTGGGACGGACGGTATCCGCGGCAAGGCGAACACCGATCCCATGACCGCCGGCACCGCGCTGCGTCTGGGCCAGGCGGCCGGGCTGATGTTCACGCGCGGCACCCACCGCCACAAGGTGGTGATCGGCAAGGACACCAGGCTGTCGGGCTATATGATCGAACCGGCCCTGACCGCCGGTTTCATCGGCGCCGGCATGGATGTCACGCTGCTGGGCCCGCTGCCCACCCCGGCGGTGGCGATGCTGACCCGGTCGCTGCGCGCCGATCTCGGCGTGATGATCTCCGCCTCGCACAACCCGTACGAGGATAATGGCATCAAGCTGTTCGGCCCCGATGGCGCCAAGCTGTCCGACGAGATGGAGCTGCGGATCGAGGATCTGATGGACGCCGAGTTCGCCGATCGTCTGGCCGGACCGGCCGAGCTGGGGCGGGCGTCGCGGCTGGAGGATGCCGGTGGGCGCTATATCGAGGCGGCGAAGGCCAGCTTCCCGCGCGGGCTGCGGCTGGACGGGCTGAAGATCGTGGTCGATTGCGCCAACGGCGCCGCCTATCGCGTGGCCCCGGCGGTGCTGTGGGAGCTGGGGGCGTCCGTGGTGCCGGTGGGCGTGAAGCCGGACGGGTTCAACATCAACAAGGGCTGCGGGTCGACCGTGCCCGAGTTCCTGTGCAGCGAGGTCGTGGAGCACGGGGCGCATCTGGGCATCGCGCTGGACGGCGACGCCGACCGCCTGCTGATCGTCGACGAGAATGGCGAGCTGGTCGATGGCGACCAGATCCTAGGCCTGATCGCGCGGTCGTGGCAGGCGTCGGGGCAGCTGCAAGGCGGCGGGATCGTGGCCACGGTGATGTCGAACCTGGGGCTGGAGC
>CAYZKM010000918.1:0-1563 GCA_964478525.1 uncultured Bifidobacterium sp. | reverse complement strand
CGCGACATGCACGCCGATCGACCCGTGGCAGGCGCCCGGTCCGCGCGTGACCATCGCCGCCGCCGGCCGTCCGGTCAGCTTGCCATAGGCCTCCGCCATGTTGACCGCCCCTGCCTCGAACCGGCAGGTGACCAGTTTCAGCGTTTGCCCCTGGTCGTACAACCCATCCAGCGTGTCGAGGAAGCTTTCTCCCGGCACCTCGAACACCGTGTCGATTCCCTGGGCCACCAACGCATCCGCCAGGATGCGCCCGCCATGCCGGGCGCCGCGCGATTTGCGTGTCGAAGACGAATCCATCCCTGCCAACTCCTTTGGGGCTTTGCGCGCAGGATAGGCCGCGGGCGGGTGATCCGTCACGGTGCCAGACGGTGATTTCCGCGCACGCGGCAGGCGCGCGGGAATGCGGCGCGCTGTCCCGCCGTCGCCACAGGATGTGCAGATTGCGGCCGCAATCCGGCGCCAGGCTCGCACCATGGATCATGAACGAGCGAGGGGTTCATGTCGCAGGACGCCGTTACGGAGCACACCTCCAGCCTGGCCCGCATGCAGATGCGCCTGTTCGGCGATGTCGGCGCCAGTGCCCGCCTGACCGCCGAGCAGCAGCGGGCCTTGCTGGAACTGTCCGATCAGGAATGGACCGCCTGGCAATGCTTCCTGTGCAACGGCCCCTTGCCGGCCAGGCCTGGCCTGCCCGAGATGCTGGTGCGGATCGGGGCGGCGCTGCATCGGCTGGCCGTCGCGTCCGAGGACTCCCCCGGCCAACCGCCACGGGGATCGCGGGTTTCGGCCGACGCCGCCGGGTGGTAGGGTGCGGCATCAATGCCGGAGGCGCGCATGCGGGCAATTTTCGTCCAGATCAAATGCGAGATGGGTCGCGCCTATGACGTCGCGCGCGCCGCGTCGGACCGTATCGAGGAAATGTCCGAGCTGTACTCGACATCCGGCCAGTACGACCTGCTGGGCAAGTTCTACCTGGAGAACGACCAGGATATCGGCCTGTTCGTGACCGAGAAGGTGCAGACCCTGCCAGGCGTGAAGGACACCTACACGCTGATCACCTTCAACGCCTTCGGGGGCGCCGGCACCGGGTAACAGCATGATCACGCTGAGCGGGATCGCGGCAGCGTGTGAATCATGCGACCAGACAGAGCCCCGCCGGGTGCGAACGGTCAGCCCGCCGCCCTGGCGTCGCGGATCGCCTGCCAGACCCGCACCGGCGTCGCCGGCATGTCGAAATGGCGGATGCCCAGCGGTGCCAGCGCATCGTTGATCGCGTTCATCGCCGCGCCCAGCGCGCCGACGGTGCCGGCCTCGCCGACGCCCTTGGCGCCCAGCGGGTTCACCTTGGTGGGCACTTCCCGCGTCGCCAGGCGGAATTCCGGATATTCGTGCGCGCGCGGCATCTGATAGTCCATGAACGAGGCCGTCAGCATCTGGCCCGACCGCTCGTCATGGATGATGACCTCGCCCAGCGCCTGCCCGACGCCCTGCACCACGCCGCCATGGATCTGGCCGCTGACGATCAGCGGGTTCAGCACCTTGCCCAGCTCCTCGACCGCGCTG
>CAYZKM010000917.1:0-1570 GCA_964478525.1 uncultured Bifidobacterium sp. | reverse complement strand
CCTCGTGGGTGCACCGGGCTGCTGCAAGACCAGCCCCTCCCTGTCGCTGATGCGCCTGATCCCGATGCCGCCAGGGGAGATCACCGCGGGCAGTGTCAAGCTGGACGGTGCCGATCTGCTGAAGGTCAGCGATGCCGAGATGCGGGCCCTGCGTGGCAGCAAGATCGCGATGATCTTCCAGGAACCGATGACGGCGCTGAACCCGCTGCTGACCGTGGGCCGCCAGATCGCCGAGATGGTGATGCTGCACGACAAGGCGCCCGCCGCGGCGGCGCGCAAGCGGGCGGTGGAGATGCTGCACCATGTGCGCATCCCCGAACCCGAACGCCGCGCCCGCGAATATCCGCACCAGATGTCGGGTGGGATGCGCCAGCGCGCGATGATCGCGATGGCGCTGGCCTGCAAGCCCAAGGTGCTGGTGGCCGACGAACCCACCACCGCGCTGGACGTGACCATCCAGGCGCAGATCCTGGACCTGATCGGCGATCTGCAGAAGGAATTCGGCACCGCCGTGGTGCTGATCACCCACGACCTTGGCGTGGTGGCGGAAACCGCGCAGCGCGTCGTGGTGATGTATGCCGGGCGCAAGGTCGAGGAAGCGCCTGTCGAGGAAATCTTCGCCCACCCCAAGCATCCCTATATGCGCGGTCTGATGAACTCCATCCCCCGCGTGGGAACGGCGCGCGGGCTGGATGTGTCGCCCGACGAACGGTTGCAGGAAATTGCCGGCATCGTCCCGGCGCTGAACGATCTGCCGCCTGGCTGTGCCTTTGCCCCGCGCTGCATCCAGGCCGATGCCCGCTGCACCTCCGCCCGTCCGGAGTTCGAGCAGAAGCTGCCCGACCATTTCGCCGCCTGCTGGCAGGCGTGAGCAGGTGAGCATGGACCAGACACCGCTGATCGGCGTCAAGGACGTTCGTAAATACTTTCCGATCCGGAAGGGGATCCTGCGGCGCACCGTGGGCCAGGTGCATGCCGTCGATGGCGTGTCCTTCGCCATCAACAAGGGGGAAACCCTGGGCCTGGTGGGCGAAAGCGGCTGTGGGAAATCCACCGTCGGGCGCGTCGTGCTGCGTCTGATCGAACCGACCTCGGGCGGGATCGAGGTGGACGGCAAGGACATCACCGGCCTGTCGAAAAGCGAGCTGCGGCCGATGCGCCGGCAGATGCAGATCGTGTTCCAGGACCCGTTCTCGTCGTTGAACCCGCGCATCCGCGTCGGCGAAATCGTGGGTGAACCGCTGAAGGTTCATGGCATCGCCAACAAGAGCGAACGCGAGGAACGGGTCGAAGCCCTGTTCAAGCGCGTCGGCCTGCGATCGGCGCAGATGCGCAACTATCCGCATCAGTTCTCGGGCGGGCAGCGCCAGCGCGTGTCGATTGCGCGGGCCCTGGCGCTGGACCCGGGCTTCATCGTTGCCGACGAGCCGGTGTCGGCGCTGGACGTGTCGATCCAGGCGCAGGTGATCAACCTGCTGATGGACCTGCAACGCAAGCAGGGCCTGTCCTATCTCTTCATCGCCCACGACCTCGCGGTGGTCGAGCATATCAGCCACCGCGTCGCGGTGAT
>CAYZKM010000916.1:0-1571 GCA_964478525.1 uncultured Bifidobacterium sp. | reverse complement strand
GTCACCGATGTCCATTTCTGGAACACCGTGCCCACCATGCTGCCCACCGCCACGGCGGCCCCCCCGAGGTAAAGCCCGCTCATGCGCAGGGTGGGGATGCCGATCGCCGCGCCGCACAGCCCGGTGAACAGCCCGGCCAGCGGCAGGGTGATCACGAACGGCACGCCCTGGGCCAGCAGCACCGAGTTGGTATAGGCGCCGATGCCCAGGAAGGCGGCGTGGCCCAGGCTGATCAGCCCGGTATAGCCCACCAGCAGCATGAGCCCGACACCGGCGATGGCGAAGATGAACACGCCGCCAAGCTCACCGACATAGAACTCCCCCATGAAGAAGGGGATGGCGAGCGTCAGCAGGAACAGCAGGCCATACCAGAAGATGTCGCCGGAATGGCGCCACAGCGCCGTATCCTGCTTGTAGTCCGTGCGGAACAGATAGCGCATGACCGATCAGACTCGCTTGCCCATGGTTTCGGCGAACAGGCCTTGCGGCCGCACGATCAGCATGCCCAGCAGCACGACATTCGCCGCGACCTCCTGGAACCCCGCCGGCAGGTAGTAGCCGGCCAACTGCTCCACCACGCCCACGATCACGCCACCGATCAACGATCCCGGGATGCTGCCGAAGCCGCCGATGACCGCGGCGGCGAATGCCTTGATGGCCAGGAAGCCCATGTTCACGTCGACCATCGACACCGGCGACAGCAGGATGCCCGCGGCGGCGGCCACCCCGGCGCTGATGGCCCAGATCAACGAGAACACGGTGCGGACCGGAATGCCCATGTAGTAGGCCGCCAGCTGGTTCTGCGACGATGCCTGCATCGCCACGCCAAGGCGGGTCTTGCTGAAGAAGACATACAGCACGCCGCACAGGATGACCGTGCCGACGATGATCGAGACATTGTCCTCCCCCAATACCATGCCGCCGACATTCACGGTGCGGTTGGTGAAGGGGGTGACGAAGCCGACCGAGTCATAGCCCCAGGCCAGCCCGGCGCCGGCGCGGAAGATGAAGCCAAGCCCCAGGGTCAGCATGACCACCGCGAATTGCGGCTGTCCTATGACCCGTCGCAGCACGACGGCGTCCAGCAGGAAGCCGAATACGGCGGTGGTGGCGATGGCGATCAGCGAGCCGAGCCAATAATTGACGCCCCAGTGCGCGATCAGGCTGAAGGCGAGGAACCCGCCCAGCATCATGATGTCGCCCTGGGCGAAATTCACCATCTCGGTCGCCTTGTAGATCAAGACGAATCCCAGCGCGATCAATCCATAAATGCAGCCCGAGGCCGCACCATTGACGACCAGCTGCAATAGGCGTGCAGCCTCTTCCACCGCGGCCGGCCTCCCTGTTCAAGGGACCCCTGGCCCCGTGCAATTCGTTGGGCCGGACAATAGGTGCACGGCCGATGCACCGTCAATGCGCCGAATGCCGCGGCTTCCGCGCGGATCCGCCGCGACCGGTCAGAACAGCGTAAGCTGCGCCTCCCGCACCGGCTGCTCGGCGCCGGGCACCGCGAACTGCGTGCAGTCCAGCGCTTCCCGCGCCTCGTCCAGGCCCCATTGCCGCGCCGCACG
>CAYZKM010000915.1:0-1571 GCA_964478525.1 uncultured Bifidobacterium sp. | reverse complement strand
CGGCCCCGAGGACGATGTCGCCCTGTTCTTCGGCCTGTCCGGCACCGGCAAGACCACCCTGTCGTCCGACCCGCATCGCCGCCTGATCGGCGACGACGAGCATGGCTGGGCCGAGACCGGCACCTTCAACTTCGAAGGTGGGTGCTATGCCAAGGTCATCAACCTGTCGCAGGAAGCCGAACCCGAGATCTGGGCGGCGTCGAACCGGTTCGGCGCGGTGCTGGAAAACGTGGTCGCGGACACCGCCGGCCATATCGACTTCAAGGACGGGTCGCTGACCGAGAACACCCGGTCCTGCTACCCGGTCGAGTTCATTCCGAACGTCGAACTGTCCGGCCGCGGCGGACTGCCCAAGAACGTCGTCATGCTCACCTGCGACGCCTTCGGCGTACTTCCTCCGATCGCTCGGCTGACGCCGGCGCAGGCCATGTACCACTTCCTGTCGGGCTATACCGCGCTGGTCGCCGGCACCGAGAAGGGCCTGGGCGCCGAACCCAAGGCGACGTTCAGCACCTGCTTCGGGTCCCCGTTCCTGCCGCGCCGGCCCGAGGTGTACGGCAAGATGCTGTCCGACCTGATCGCGCGATACGGGGCCGAGTGCTGGCTGGTCAACACCGGCTGGAGCGGCGGGCAATACGGTGTCGGATCGCGCATGAGCATCCGCCACACCCGCGCCCTGCTGCGCGCGGCGCTGGACGGGTCGCTGGCCAACGCCCGGTTCCGCAAGGAATCGTATTTCGGCCTGTCGATCCCGGAACACGTGCCGGGCATCCCGGACGAGGTGCTGGATCCGTCACGCTCGTGGGCCGACAAGGCGGCCTATGACACGCAGGCCAGGCACCTGATCGAACGGTTCCAGGAAAACTTTGCCGCCTTCGAAGCCGGCGTCGGCGACGAGGTGCGTGCCGCGGCGATCCGTTCGGCGGCATAAGGCAGGCGCTTCCGCCCCGCGTCATGGTCGCGCCATGACGCGGGGCCTACCCCGGCGTGCCGGCGCGCAGCACGTCCAGCGGCACCAGCTTGCCGTCACGCTCGAAGTGCCAGAACGTCCAGCCATTACATGACGGCGCGTTCTGCACCGTGGCACCGACCTTGTGGATCGAGCCGCGGACCTCCCCCGCCACCAGCGACCCGTCGGACGTCACCACGGCGCTCACCCGGCGTTGCCTGTCATACACGTGTGTGCCGGCCTCGATCAGGCCGCGCTCGACGCAACTGCCGAACGAGACCCGCGGCGCGTCGCGTTTCGACGGCGCCACCGACAGCCCGTCGCCATCCAGCGGCTTGACCTGGCGCAGCCGCAGCAGCGTGGCCTCGACATAGGCGGGGTGGCGCTCGATCCCGATGAAATGCCGCCGCAGCCGCTTGGCCACCGCCGCCGTGGTGCCGGTGCCGGAAAACGGGTCCAGCACGATGTCGCCCTGCATCGTGCTGGCCAGCATGATCCGGTGCAGCAGCGCCTCGGGCTTCTGGGTCGGGTGCAGTTTCAATCCATGCTCGTTGCGCAGCCGTTCCTGCCCGGTGCACAGCGGGATCAGCCAGTCGCTGCGCATCTGCACGTCATCGTTCAG
>CAYZKM010000914.1:0-1573 GCA_964478525.1 uncultured Bifidobacterium sp. | reverse complement strand
GTTCACATCGCCCTCGGTGCGCACGGGCACGGTGAATGACAGGGCGTCATACGGGGCATAGCCGATCGCGCGGCGCGCATCGAAATCGCGGCCCGACGCGCGCCCGACGAAGCCGCCGGCGCCGAAGCGCAAGGCCAGCTCGGGCTTCAGGATGCCGGTCGAGACGGTGCGATCCTGCAGCGAGGCCATCTTTTCGTACAGCGCCACCAGCGGCGGCAGCCTGGCCGCGATCTCGCCCACCAGCGTCCTGATCCGCGCGATGCCGGACTGGTCCAGGTCCACCGCCACGCCGCCCGGCACGATCCGGTCCATCATCAGCCTGTGGCCGAAGCAGGCGGCGGCGCAGCGCAGCACCTGCTCGCGCAGCACGGCGCAATGGGCGAGCATCAGGCTGAACGAGGCGTCGTTGCAGATGGCACCGAAATCGCCCACATGGTTGGCGATCCGTTCCAGCTCGGCCATCGTCGCGCGCAGCCAGACGGCACGCGGCGGCACCTCCACCCCCAGGGCCGCCTCCACCGCTCGGCTGAATCCCCAGGCATACGCCACCGTGCTGTCGCCCGATGTCCGGCTTGCGATGCCGTGGGCCCGCGCGATGGGGGCGCCGGTCAGCAAGGAGTCGATGCCCTTGTGCACATAGCCCAGCCGCTGTTCCACCCGCACGATCGTCTCGCCGTCGCAGGTGAAGCGGAAATGGCCGGGTTCGATGATGCCGGCATGCACCGGCCCGACGGGAATCTGGTGCAGCGCGTCGCCCTGGACGGGCAGGAACCGGTACGACGCGGCCGGCGGCGTCTGTTCGCCCCAGCGTCCGTGATCCAGCCAGCCCCGCTCGTCCGGAAGGCCCGCCGGGCGCATGCCGTACAGGTCGCGCATCGCCCGTTCCAGCCGGATGGCGGGCGCGTGGCTCGCCCCGACCGCCGGATAGGTCCCGTCCGGGCAGGCCAGGCACAGCACGCCGACCGAGGCATCCCGCCGGTCCAGCAGCGCCATGCGCACGCATCCGACCTCGCCCCAGACGCTCAGCAGTGTCACGGCGTCTTCCGCCAGCGCCTCGACCGCGGCATCCCAGCCGGCCTGCTCGACGATGGCGCACGGCCAGGGCGCGTGGCCCGCGGCCGGCGTCCCCAGATCGAGCAGGGCGCGCAAGACGGTCATCCCAGCTGCACCGCGACATGGCGGAACCAGGCGACCAGCGGTGGCGGCAGCCAGACGCCGGCGATCAGCACCAGGACCAGATGGGCGAACATCGGCAGGTAGGACGCCTTCACCGGCCCCACCGGGCCGACCACCGGGCCGAAGGCGACGGCGGTGACGCGCATCAGCAGCGCGGCGAAGGCCAGCAGCACGCCGGTGACGAACAGCAGCGCCAGGATCGGCTGCTGCGCGAAGGTCGATGACGCGATCAGGAACTCGCTGGTGAACACGCCAAAGGGTGGCAGCCCGGCGATGGCCGCGACACCGGCCACCAGGCTCCATCCCAGGACCGGATGCGAGGTCGTCAACCCGCCCATCGCGGCGATGCTCTGCGTGCCCTTCACCTGCGCGGCATGGCCGACGGCGAAGAAGATCG
>CAYZKM010000913.1:0-1577 GCA_964478525.1 uncultured Bifidobacterium sp. | reverse complement strand
GGTCGCCGGCCTCGCGCACCGTGGTCGAGAAGGCGGTGCGGATCATGATCTGCGCCTGCTCCTCGACCACCGCGATCAGGCGGTTCCACATGATCTGCCGGTGAATCTGCGCCAGGGCGTTGGTTTCGTGGGACATGGGACTCCGTCTGGGTCGGGGCGGTCTGGGCCGGGGTGGTCTGGGTCGGGACGCGCGGGGGGCTGGCCTTGCCGGGGGCAACGCCGCATGCCCATACTTCGCCAAACCCGCGCGAAGCGGAAGAGAGACGTCATGAAATCGCCCTTTGGGAAATCGCTGCTCGGATGGGTCGCTGCCGCGGCCCTCGCGCTGACCCTGTGCACCCCGGCCCGGGCCCAGGACGATGTCATCCGGCTGGGCATCACCGCGCCGATGTCGGGCGCCGCCGCAAGCTGGGGCCTGGGCGCGGACTGGGTCGGCCAGCAGGCGGTGAAATACGTCAACGACAATGGCGGGGTGAAGGTCGGCGGCAAGACCTACAAATTCGCGCTGACCACCTACGAGAACGGCTACAACTCGGCCGATGGCGGCAAGGCGGCGCAGGCCATGCTGAACCGCGACCATGTCCGCTTCATCGCCCACGGCATCGGCACCGCGCCGGTGAAGGCGCTGCAGAGCCTGTCTGAGCGTGTCGGCGCGCTGTTCCTGCAGGATGCCTGGGGCAAAAGCGTGAAGGGCCCGCAGGCGCCGCTGACCTTCACCAATGCCAATACCCCATTCGAGCTGTTCGGCCCGCTGTTCGACCTGGTCCGGCGCGAGAACCCGAACGCCAAGACCGTCGCCCTGCTGAACCCGAACGACGCCACCGGCCAGGAGGTCGAGGTCGAGGCGGTCAAGCAGTACAAGGCCCGCGGCTATACGATCGTGCTCAGCTCCTGGTACGAGCGCGGCACCACGGAATTCCAGCCGATCGCCACCAGGCTCGCGCAGGCGAAGCCCGACATCGTCGACCTCTCGGGCGTGCCGCCGGCGGATTCCGGCTCGGTCTACAAGGAACTGGCGATCCAGGGCTGGAAGGGCATCAAGGTGGTGTCGTCCGGCACCGGCAGCGACGCGCTGGTCAAGGTCGGCGGCGCGGCGGTCGACGGCGTCTACATGGGCAACGCCGCTGATTTCGGCGGGCCCACCGCAACCGCAAGGCAGCGCCAGCTGAACACCGACGGGCTGAAGGCGCTGGGCGAGCCGGTGAACATCCTGCACATGGCGGCCTGGGATTCGGTGATGGCGATCAAGGCGGGGATCGAGAAGGCGAACTCGCTGGACCCCAAGGCGGTGGCCAAGGTGCTGCCGACGCTGATATTCGAATCGAGCTATGGCCCGTCCACCTTCGGCGGCGAGGCAACCTATGGCGTGCCGCAGCAGATGCTGGTGCCGATCATCGTCACCCAGATCCGCAACGGCCAGACCGTGGAGATCGAGCGCATCATCCCCGAGGAGCTGAAACAGCGGCTGGCGAAGGGCCAGTAGCGGCGGCGGAGCGGCCGTCATGGGGCTTTCGGCCCAGCTCTTCTTCAATACGCTGCAGATCGGCTCGGTTTATGTGCTGTTCTCGCTGGGCCTG
>CAYZKM010000912.1:0-1584 GCA_964478525.1 uncultured Bifidobacterium sp. | reverse complement strand
CACGTCGAAGGTGGCGGCGTTGGCGAACAGCAGCACCTGGACCAGCGGCGGCACCAGCAGGACCATGCGCGTGCGGGTGTCCTGCCACAGCGTGGCAAGCTCCTTCAGGACCAGGGCGAGGATGCGGGCCAGCACCGGTCAGTCCAGCCGGCGGCGGGTAACCGCGACGGTCGCGCCGATGGCCAGCGCGGCGGCGGCGGCCAGGCCCGCCAGGTTGGGCAGCAGCACCGGCCAGACCGTGCCGGCCAGGAACAGCGTCTGCAGGATCGACACCAGGTACCGCGCCGGAACCGCATAGGTGACGGCCTGCAGCCAGGCGGGCATGGACGCGATGTCGAACACCATCCCCGACAGCATCATCGCCGGCAGCATCGTGGTCAGGAACGACAGTTGCGCGGCCACGAACTGGTTGCGCGCCAGGGTGGAGATGAACAGCCCCAGCGACAGGGCGAACAGCAGGAACAGCGCCGAGGCCAGCGTCAGCGCCAGCAGGCTGCCGCGAAACGGCACGCCGAACGCCAGCACCGCCATGGCCAGCGATCCGGCCATCGCCATCATGCCCAGCACGAAATAGACGCCCAGCTTGGCGACGATCAGCTCCCCCATGCGGGCCGGGCTGGCCAGCATCGCCTCCATCGTGCCGCGTTCCCATTCACGCGCGACGATCATCGCGGTCAGCAGCGTGCCGGTCATCGACATGACGAAGGCGATCATGCCGGGGATGATGAAATCGCCCGACCGCAGCGCCGGGTTGAACCAGTAGCGGCTTTCCAGCGCCACGCCGCCGGTCGGGATGAGGCGGCGTTCGTGCAGGTGCCCGGCCATCCACGCCTGGATGGCGCCCGAGACATAGCCTTCCAGGATGCGGCCGGTATTGGGGTCGGTCGCGTTGACCAGGATCTGCGCCTGCGCCGGCCAGCGCGCCGAGCGGGCCAGCCGTTCCGAGAAATCGGCCGGCAGCACCAGGATGCCACGGGCCTGGCCGGCGATCATGCGCTGCGTCGCGGCCTCGGTCCCGGCGACGGTCTCGACCCGCAGATAGGGGGAGTTGGCAAGCGCCTGCACGACTTCCCGCGACAGCTCGTCCGGCTGGTGGATCACCACCGCCAGGCGAAGGTCGCGGGCATCGAGCGAAATGCCATAGCCGTTTACCACCAGCAGGATGACCGGCAGCAGGAAGGCGATCAGCAGCGCCGAGGGATCGCGGATGACCTGCAGGATCTCCTTGTACGCCAGGCCGCGGAGATGGGTCGGGTTCACGGCGCGGGCCTTGTGTCGGCGGCCCCGCCCGCCCCCGGTCCCGTCATGACGGGCGGGGTGACGGCGCCGCCGACCAGGGTGATGAAGGCGTCCTCCAGCGTGGGGTCGGGCTGGGCCGTCGTGCGGACGGCGGCGCGCAGCGAGGCTGGGGTGCCGGCGGCGATCATCTGGCCCCCGCTGATGATGGCCAGGCGGTCGCAGTATTCCGCCTCGTCCATGAAATGGCTGGTCACCAGCACCGTTACCCCCGCATCCGCCAACCCCCCGATCCGCGCCCAGAACGCTCGGCGTGTCAGCGGGTCGACGCCCGAGGTCGGCTCGTCC
>CAYZKM010000911.1:0-1587 GCA_964478525.1 uncultured Bifidobacterium sp. | reverse complement strand
TGTTCCAGTGATCGACGGCGACCCAGTCGAGCCTCGTGCTGAGGTCCTTCTCCATCTGCCCGACCAGCTCGCGGGTGAAGCCCTTGAGGTCCGCCATCTCCACCGCGTCGTCGGGCGACACGATGAAGCGGAAATGATGCCGGTCATCCTCGCACCGCTCCGCGAACGCCTTGGGATCGGCGTCATCCCCGCCGGGGCCGAACAGCCGCGCCTTTTCTCCATCCCGGGTCACGCCTTCGCGGCGGAGATAGTTGAGGTGAGTGCCGAGCGGCGCGTTGCGCCCGCCCTGGCGCACGACGCGCGCCTTGACGACAGCGCCGCGCGAGCGGGCGGTCAGCAGCCGGTTGGCCTGCACCGCCGCGCGCTGGCCGCGACCAAAACGGGAGCGGTTGCCGGGCCTGATCCTTCCTTGCCGCGATACCGCGCCGCCGGCCTTCTGCGCGGCGGCGAGCGCCTGCGCGATGAAGGGTCTGACTTGTTGCGCGCGCGTCGAGCGGATGCGGCCTGGCCGGATGCGGAAATCGTCCTCGGCGCTCATGGGCATGGCCCCGCACATCGCGCAAAGCCGAGGAAATTGTTGGGAAAGCGCCACGCGCACAGGCTGCGCCGATCAGGCGCACATCGCGTAAACGCGCTATAACCCCTTGAAAAACCACAACCGCACAAGGCCGCACATCGCGGCCCTTTATCCTGCCATCGTGCGGTTGTGGTGACTGCTTTTCCCACTTCTGACGCCAATTCGACGCCAGAGCCCGAAAATGCCGCTCGGAGTGCGAAGCCCATCATCGCGGCCCCGCACTGGCGGTTCGAGTGGCAAACAGGCTGCCGGTCTGCGGATCGGTAGGGGCGAAATCACGCTCGGGAGGTCGCGATGGCGGTGTGGCCGGCGGGTCGTCGCGCGACCGCCGATCTGCACCCGTGCTGCTGTCGACCTGCACGATGAAGAGCGGTGCGCGGGTCCAGGCGAGCGGATCGGCGGTCGCTACCGTGACGGGGGTAGCGAGATCGCCGCCGCCGATGATCGGCGCGAGAACGGCGACGTAGGCGCGAGTCTCGGCCGGTAACGGGCGACCGGTCGCACGAAACTCCTCATAGCGACCGGGACCGGCATTGTAGGCTGCCAGAAAGCCCGGCGAGCCGTAGCGATCGTGCATCTCCCGCAGATAGGCAGCGCCCGCCATGATGTTGTCACGTGGGTCGTAGGGATCGCCGCTGAGACCGTGTCGCGCGCGCAAATCCGCCCATGTCGCGGGCATGATCTGCATCAGACCCATCGCGCCCTTGGGCGACGTCGCGCGCACCTCGCCGCGGCTCTCGACGCGCATGACGGCGCGAATCCACGTCTCCGGAATGCCGAACCGGCGCGCTGCGTCGGCGATAGGGCCGGCATAAGGATCGCTGGGTGATACCGGCTGCACCGGCGCATCCTGAACTGCGGCCGGGACCGCGAGCGGCAGCGCGATGAGCAGGCCGGAAAGGAGAAGGAAGGCTGCATGCCGGACGGTGGGAAACCGTCCGGCGACAGCGCGATGGCGGCGGGCCGGCATCGCTCAGTCCCGCTCGCCGCGCTTGGGCGGGCGGTTCCAG
>CAYZKM010000910.1:0-1587 GCA_964478525.1 uncultured Bifidobacterium sp. | reverse complement strand
GGCCCGCCAGAAGGGGACTCCGAACGAGGCGCCGATGTGCGGCGTGCCCCATCATGCGGCCGAGACCTACCTGGCGCGGCTGATCCGCCGTGGCTTCCGCGTCGCCATCGTCGAGCAGACCGAGGACCCGAAATCCCGCCCTGCCGGGACCAAGACCCCGATCCGCCGCGAGGTCGTGCGCCTGGTCACCCCGGGCACGCTGACCGAGGAAGCGCTGCTGGAGGCCGGGCGGCCCAACCTGCTGCTGGCGCTGGCCATCGACCGCGACGGCATCGGCGCCGCCTGGCTGGATGTCTCGACCGGGCTGTTCGAGACCTGCGCCCTGCCGGCGGCGGAACTGCCCGCGCTTCTCGGCCGGCTGGAACCGGCCGAAATCCTGTCGCCCGACACGGTAGGCCTGGGCGACTACGCCGACCGCCGCGCGCCCGGGCAGGTGCCATCGCCGCCGCTGGTGGCGCGCCGGCGCCTGGCCGAGGCGTTCGGTGCCGTCAGCCTGGACGCATTCGGCACCTTCACCGATGGCGAGGCGGTGGCCGGCGCCGTCGCGCTGGACTATGTGCGCGCCACCCAGGCCGGGTCGCTGCCGCGCCTGGGCCGGCCCGAACCGCAAGGCCAGCGCGGTGTGATGGCGATGGATGCGGCGACGCGGGCCAGCCTGGAAATCCACCGCTCCCGCGACGGCAGCACGCAGCACACGCTGCTGGGCGCGGTGCAGCGCACGATGACTCCGGCAGGGACGCGGCTGCTGGCCGGCTGGCTCGCCGCGCCCCTGGCCGGTTCGGCGGCGATCGCCGAGCGGCAGGATGCCTGGTCGTGGATGCTGGCACATGCCGAACCGGCCGCGGCCTTGCGGGCGGCGCTGCGGACGGCGCCGGACATCGTCCGCGCGCTGGGGCGGGTCTCGTTGGATCGCGGCGGACCGCGCGACCTGGCGGCGCTGCGCGACGGGCTGGCGGCCGCCACCGCCGCCGCCAGCGCGCTGGACGGGCCGCTGCCGCCGGCCCTGGCACAGGCCCGCGCCGGGCTGGCGGTGGACGCGCCGCTGCAGGTTTTGCTGACCGAGGCGCTGTCCGATCCCGCCCCGCCACGCCTGGACGACGGCAACGTCATCCGCGCCGGCTATGACGGCGAGCTGGACGCCCACCGCGCCCTGCGCGACGACAGCCGCCGCGTGCTGACCTCGCTGCAGCTGGACTATGCGCAGCGCTTCGGGGTCGCCTCGCTGAAGATCCGCCACCACGCGCAGCTGGGCTATGTGATCGAGGCCCCGGCCGTGGCCGTCGAGAAGCTGCGGGAATTCCCCGAGCTGACGCTGCGGCAGGGCATGGCGAACGGCGCCCGCTTCACCCTGGCGGAACTGTCCGAGCTGGACCGCCGGATCACCGAGGCCGGGGCGCGGGCCGCCGAACGCGAACGCGCGATCTTCGCCCATCTGACGCGCGCGGTGCTGGACCAGGCTGAGATGCTGGCCGGGTGCGCCGCCGCCCTGGCCTTCCTGGATGCCGCGCAGTCGGCGGCGCGGCTGGCCGAGAACGGCACCTGGGTCCGCCCCGTGGTCACCGATGGCGACGAATTCCTGGTCAAAGC
>CAYZKM010000909.1:0-1596 GCA_964478525.1 uncultured Bifidobacterium sp. | reverse complement strand
ATGGGCAATTCCTTGGCGCTGTACAACCCGCCGACACGCGTGGCCGAAGAATTCGCCATGATCGACGTGATCTCCGGCGGCCGGCTGATCGCGGGCTTCCCGGTGGGGACGCCGATGGACACGTGCTATGCCTATGGCACCAACCCGAGCCAGCTGCGCCAGCGCTACATGGAAGCGCATGACCTGGTGGTACGCGCCTGGACCGAGACGGACACGTTCGCCTTCAACGGTCGTTTCAACCAGCAGCGCTATGTCAACATCTGGCCGCGTCCGGTGCAAAGCCCGCGCCCGCCGATCTGGGTGCCCGGCGGCGGGTCGGTCGAGACCTGGCAGTGGTGCGCCGAGATGGACTACGTCTACTGCTATTTGTCCTACTACGGATACAAGGCGGGGCGGGCGACGATGGACGGGTTCTGGGCGGAAATGGATCGCCTGGGCAAGGATCGCAATCCCTACCATGCCGGCTTCCTGCAGTTCGTCGGCGTCGGTGAAAGCCGCCAGCACGCGATGGACCTGTATGGCGAGGCGGCCGAGTATTTCTATGGCCGCTGCCTGCATGTCGATCCGAAATGGTCGACCCCGCCGGGCTATACCAGCGAGGGCAGCCAGCGCGCCGGGCTGGAAAGCCAGGTGAAGATGGCCGCCGACGCCGCGGTGCGCGGCAAGTCGACCGGCGAGCGTTTCGCCTCGGTCGCGCGCGAGATGGATAAGATCGT
Source organism: uncultured Bifidobacterium sp. (assembly GCA_964478525.1). Classification (GTDB taxonomy): domain Bacteria; phylum Pseudomonadota; class Alphaproteobacteria; order Acetobacterales; family Acetobacteraceae; genus Rhodopila. Next base: position 880 of record CAYZKM010000909.1, on the reverse strand, counting down.
CGAGAATGGCTACGTGATCATCGGCTCCCCGGACGAAGTGGCCGAGCAGTTGCGGGAAGTCGCGGTGAACCTGAATGTCGGCCATCTGATGTTGTTGTTACAGTACGGCAACATGAACAAGGACCTGGCGAAGTACAACACCCGGATGTTCGCCGAACATGTCAGGCCGAAGATCAAGGATGTGCACAGCCAGTGGGAGGACCGCTGGTGGCCGAAGCCGATGACGCAGGATCTGCGCGCCGAGGTCCCGGCATTCGACCCGCGGCTCGCCGCCGAGTAATCCCGTCACCGATCCGCGCTCCATCCTTCCGGCGGGGCGCGGACGTGGCATGCCAACGACACCCAATCGAGACGGAGCGTCCCCGTGAGCGAACCCGAAACGCTGACCATCGAAGTCAACGGTTTCTCCACCCGTGTCTGGCGCAAGGGCAGCGGCCCGAAGCTGGGCTATATCGCCGGCTTCGGCGGCCTGCCGCGCTGGATGCCGTTCCTGGACGAGCTGGCGAAAAGCCGCACGGTGATCGTGCCATCGATGCCGGGCTTCCCGGGCGGCGACCGCGGCCACACGGTGCTGGACAGCCATCTGGACTGGCTGATGGCGGTGCGGGAGATCCTGGACAAGGCCGACCTGAACGGCGCGGACCTCGCCGGCAGCTCGGTCGGTGCGTCGCTGGCGCTGGAAGCCGCGGCGCTGTGGCCGAACAGTGTCCGCCGCCTGGCCGTGATCTCGCCGTTCGGGCTGTTCGACGACAAGAACCCGCCGACCGATCCCTGGGCGCAGCGCGCCGACGCCGTGCCCGGGCTGCTGTGCGCGGACGGCGAGGTCTACAAGGCGATGAAGGCCGCACCGGACGGGGCCAACTCCATCGAATGGCCGATC
>CAYZKM010000908.1:0-1607 GCA_964478525.1 uncultured Bifidobacterium sp. | reverse complement strand
AAGGGCCGGTATCGCCAGTTCCACCAGATCGGGCTGGAACTGATCGGCCCCGCCGAACCGCTGGCCGATGCGGAAGTCATCGCCTGCGGCTGGGCCATCCTGCAGGCGCTCGGCTGCGCGCAGGACACGATCCTGGAGCTGAACACGCTGGGCGACAAGGAAAGCCGCCAGGCCTATCGCGACGCGCTGGTCGCCTATTTCACCGCCCATCAGGCCAGCCTGTCGAAGGACAGCCTGGCGCGCCTGGATCGCAACCCGATGCGCATCCTGGACAGCAAGGACGAGGCCGACCGCCGCATCGTCGCCGGCGCCCCTACCATCGGCCCCTATCTGACCGAGGCCGCTGCCACCTTCTATGCGCGCCTGAAGGACCGCCTGGCCCGCTTCGACGTCCCGTTCAGGGAGAACCCGCGCATCGTCCGCGGCCTGGACTATTACGGCCACACGGCGTTCGAGTTCGTCACCTCCAAGCTGGGCGCGCAGGGCACGGTGATGGCCGGCGGGCGCTATGACGGGCTGGTCGCCGAAATGGGTGGCCCGCAAACCCCCGCCGTGGGCTGGGCCGCCGGCATGGAACGGCTTGGCATGCTGATGGACGCCCCGCCGGCGCCAACCGCCCCGGTCGCCGTCGTGCCGATCGGCGACGCGGCCGAGGCCGCCGCACTGGGCGTGCTGCAGTCGCTCCGCTCGGCCGGCATCCGTGCCGAGATGGCCTATCGCGGCAATCTGCGCCGGCGGATGGAGCGGGCGAACCGCATCGGCGCCCGCGCCGCTGTCATCATGGGCGAAGACGACATCGCCAACGGCGTCGCGCAGGTGAAGGACCTGGCGACCGGCCAGCAGGAGGCGGTGGCCCTGGCCGAGATCGCCGCGCGCCTGGCATGAATCTGGCGCTGAAACTGGACCGGATCGCCGCCCGCGCGGATGAGCTGCGGGCGATGCTGTCCGAGGGCATCGGCGGCGAGGCCTATGTGAAGGCATCCCGCGAACTGTCCGACATCGAGCCCGTGGTCAGCCGCATCGGCGATCTGCGCGCCGCCGAACGCGCCCGCGACGACGCCGAGGCGATGCTGGGCGATCCGGAAATGAAAGAGCTGGCCGAGGCCGAGCTGTATGAGCTGAAGGACCGTATCCCGGCGCTGGAACACGAAATCCGCATCGCGCTTCTGCCGAAGGACGAAGCCGACGAGCGCTCGGCCATCCTGGAAATCCGCCCCGCCGCCGGTGGGGACGAGGCCGGGCTGTTCGCCGCCGAGCTGTTCGCGATGTACCAGAAATACGCGGATGCGCAGCGCTGGCGGTTCGAGGTCCTGGAATACGGCGACACCGGCCTGGGCGGGTTGAAGGAAGGCATCGCCGAGATCACCGGGCGCAACGTGTTCGCCCGCCTGAAATACGAATCCGGCGTCCATCGCGTGCAGCGCGTGCCGGCCACCGAAAGCCAGGGACGCATCCATACCTCGACCGTGACCGTCGCGGTGCTGCCGGAAGCCGAGGATGTGGACGTCCAGATCGACGAAAGCGACCTGCGCATCGACGTCTACCGCGCCTCGGGCGCCGGCGGGCAGCATGTGAACAAGACCGAAAGCGCGGTCCGCATCACCCAT
>CAYZKM010000907.1:0-1607 GCA_964478525.1 uncultured Bifidobacterium sp. | reverse complement strand
CTAAGTTCATCAGTCACATTGATTTAAAAAGTAATTGTATCAACTGAACCATGAACTGGGATTGAAACCGTGCAAAGGTCTCTTATAGTTAATCCCCGATGCTGACCTGAACGCAGTATTCTTGTGTCCGGCACATCAACGTCACGGTATCGCGGTCCATAACCGTTGTACGTATGGCCGTGGCACTCAACTACGCCCGTCATAAAGATTGGCCGGCATCGAACGAGAGCGCCTTGCACAAATCCTTCCTTCAGCGTGGCGGCGGTAATCAATACCTTCACACCAAATTCGTAGGGTTTGGGGCGCGACGGCAGCTCATCCAAGCATACAAGGGCGGCTCCCTATAACCTGCTGGCCGATGTCGTGCTAGACAAGGTGTATCACGGTTGTTATTTTGACGCAACTTCAGCCCGCATTCGCCTGCGGCCGCGCTCCAGTAGCTGTGAATCTATGGGATATGGATTGCCGTGAGCATGATCGTGGTATCGGTAATCAACGTCTTTAGGCTGCAACGGGTGCTTCAGATTGATTTGCTCTCGAGTGTCTGGCGGAACAGTTCTCCAGAGTGAGGGAATCAGCTTGGGGGCCTATACCAGAAGGATTTGCAAGAATATGAGTTTATATTCTCTTGAGAGCATTATGAATAAAGTTTATTCAGACCCAACTAAAAAGGCACGCCCATAGTCAACAGACGCTCTAGGGAAATTTATTGCATCCGTTGTTTGAAACTAAACACTTTAATCAAATGCACATACGAGGAAAAGCAAAGAATCACCCTCTAAATTTGCACGATAAACCTTCCTGGCGGTGGTAATTGAAAACAAGAAGAGTGATTTTTCCTCTACAAAATAATCCTGAATTTTGCGCCATATGAAAAACCGGTTTCGGAGGAGGGAATACCGGTTTAATTAGCCTGACTCTGGAACTGATCAGCTTATAACCCCGCTATTTGAAGGCGGGGCGTTCATTATTTTTTAATTCTCCGATTTCCAATTTTGTACCCCCAATCACGAGGAAAATCAAATCTTGAGAAATTAAATCAGCTTAATCGGCTTGTCGTCTCAAGAATGCTGGTATATCCATTGGATCCACACCTGATTGACGCATTGCTGCCACTGTGGCATTGCTTCTTCTGCCTGTGCGTATGACAGCAGGTTCTTCAGCAGAAAAGGAATCCCGGTCGTCAGTGCCGGTACGGGTATGCACCACGGTTAACGGAGAATTCTGGTTTTGATTTTGGCTGGCTACGCTGCCGAGACCGGTTGCCACCATGGTAACGCGCAGATTATCGGTCATATCTTCGTCGATCACGGTACCGACAATAATCGTGGCATCTTCAGCAGTCAGGTCTTTAATGGTATTCATCACTTCATGTACTTCGCGCATTTTCAGCGACGAGCTGGCGGTAATATTCACCAGAATGCCACGCGCTCCGGCCAAGGAGATATCTTCGAGCAGCGGGCTTGATACCGCGCGTTCTGCCGCAACACGAGCACGATCGACGCCCATTGCAATGGCAGAACCCATCATCGCCATGCCCATTTCCGACATCACCGTTCTGACGTCGGCAAAATCGACGTTGACCAAGCCGGGACAATTAATCACTT
>CAYZKM010000906.1:0-1611 GCA_964478525.1 uncultured Bifidobacterium sp. | reverse complement strand
GATCAGCAGGGTCACGCAGGTGTCGCGGAACTCGGTATCCAGTTCCCGCTTGTAGGACAGGGCCTGCAGCGGGTTGATGACCACGCGCGCGAGGCGTCCGGCGTCCAGCAGCCCGTCGTCCAGATCGAATTCCCACGACCGGGTCTGCTGCGCGAGCAGGCGGCGCTGCAGGCGGTTGGCGAGCTTGCTGATCACGCCTTGCATATGCTGCAGCTGCTGATCCAGCTGCTGGCGCAGGCGGGACAATTCATCGGCGTCGCACAGGTCCTCGGCGTCGACTTCCTCGTCGTATTGACGGGTGTATGCCTTGTAGGCGGTGTCGCTGTCCGGGTTGGCGCGTTCGCGGCGCGGCTGCGGTCCGCCGGGGCGGTCGTCGCCTTCGGCGATGGCGGCTTCCTCCTCGGAGTCCGATCCGTCGTCGTCTGCGGCTTCGCCTTCCATTTCCTCGGGCTGTGCGCCGAGCATGGATTCGGAATCGGAGTCGGACTGGCTTTCGCCGTCCTGGGAGTTGTCCTGCTGGCCGGACTGCTCGCCGCCATCTTCCCCGTCTTCGTTGCTGTCGTCGGGTTCGGCGTCGACCTCGGCTTCGGCGAGGTCCATTGCGGCCAGCAGCTTGCGGGCGGCGCGGGCGAAGGCGGACTGGTCCTGCTGCGCGTCGGTCATTTCCGCAAGCGCGGTTTCGGCGGACTCGCCCAGGGCATCGCGCCACATATTCAGGATGCGCTGGATCGGTTCGGGCGACGGTTCGCCTGACAGGCGTTCGCGTGCCATGAAGGCGAGCGCCTTGTCGATCGGCAACTGGTCCTTCCGGGTCATGCGATCGTAGCCTTCGGCCTCGCATTCCTCGGTCAGCTTGGCGCGGATATTGGCGTTGACCCCGGCCATGAAGCGGGAGCCGACGACTTCCACGCGCACCTGTTCCAGGGCGTCGTAGGCGTCGCGGGCTTCGCGGCGCGCCGGCATGCGCTGGGCATGCACGGCGTCGTCATGGTGGCGCAGGCGCAGCGCGATCGAGTCGGACGCGCCGCGCAGGCGGGCCATTTCCGCCGGCGGAAGGGCGCGTGTCGGCAGCGGCAGGCGGGCACGCTTGCCGGACACGCCGGACGGGCCCGGCTGGAACGCGACCTGGACGTCAGGCTGTTCGGCGATGGCGCGCAGCACGCCGGCGGTGGCGCGCTTGAACTCCTCCGCCCGCGTGTTTTCCTTGTTCCCGGCGCTGCCGCTCATGGCTCAGGTGAACTTCCGGGTCGTGAAGCCACCGGTGGGGATGTCTTCGTTGAAGCAGCGCTGATAGTACTCGGCCACCGTGCTGCGTTCGGCCTCGTCGCACTTGTTCATGAACGTCACGCGGAAGGCGAAGCCGACATCGGAGAAGATGCGGGCATTTTCCGCCCAGGTGATGACGGTGCGCGGGGACATGACGGTCGAGATGTCGCCGTTGATGAAGCCTGCGCGGGTCAGGTCGGCCAGGGCCACCATGCTCTCGACGCGCTTCTTGGTCGCCGGGTCCTTGCCCGGGTCGATGCCCATCTTGGCCAGCACGATCCCGGTTTCCATGGCGTGCGGCAGGTAGTTCAGGGTGGCGACGATGTTCCAGCGGTCCATCTGGCC
>CAYZKM010000905.1:0-1613 GCA_964478525.1 uncultured Bifidobacterium sp. | reverse complement strand
GGCGCCAGCGCCCGCGCGATGGCGATGCGCTGGCGCTGCCCGCCCGAGAACTCGAACGGATAGCGGCGCAGATGGATCGCATCCAGCCCGACCAGGCGCAGCAGCTCCAGCACACGCGCGCGCCGGTCAGCCGCGGACGCGCACAGCCCGTTCACATCCAGCGGTTCGGCGACCACATCCTCCACCCGCTGGCGCGGGCTGAGCGAGGCATACGGGTCCTGGAATACGATCTGGATTTCCCGCCGCCGCCGGCGCATCTCGGACGAACCGAGGCGCAGCAGGTCGGTGCCGTCGAAGCTGATCTCTCCCGACGAGGGCTCGGTCAGGCGCAGCAGCATCCGCCCGGTGGTGGACTTGCCGCAGCCGGATTCGCCGACCAGGGCCAGTGTCTCGCCGGCATCGACCGAGAACGACACGCCGTCCACCGCCTTCACCTGGCCCACGGTGCGCAAGCCCATCGGGCCGCCGGCGATGGGGAAATGCTTGCGCAGATCGCGCACCGACAGCAGCGGCGCGTTCATGCCAGCGCCCAGCAGGCGGCGTTGGTGCCGTTCCCCACCGGAACCAGCGGCGGTTCAAGGTCGCGGCAGCGCTCCTCGGCCAGGGCACAGCGCGGATTGAACCGGCAGCCGGCCGGCATGGCATGGGCGGGCGGGACCGTGCCCTCGATCGTGCGCAACCGGCGCTCGCGCAGGTCCAGCGACGGCACCGAGGCCAGCAGCCCGCGTGTATACGGATGTCGTGGTTCGGCGAACAGCGACCGCACCGGCGCGTGCTCCACCAGCTTGCCCGCGTACATCACCATCACCTCGTCCACCAGGTCGGCGATCACCCCCAGATCGTGCGTGATCAGGATGATCCCGGTGCCCAGGTCGTCGCGCAGGCGGCGCAGCAATTCCAGGATCTGCGCCTGGATGGTGACGTCCAGCGCGGTGGTGGGTTCGTCGGCGATCAGCAGCTTGGGATCGCAGGCCAGCGCCATCCCGATCACCGCGCGCTGGCGCATCCCGCCCGACAGCTGGTGCGGATAGGCGCGGGCGACGCGGTCGGGATCGGGGATGCCGACCAGCGTCAAGACCTCCACCGCGCGCAGGAACGCCGCCTGCCGCCCATCGCCGCGATGCAGGCGCACCGCCTCGGCGATCTGCTCCCCCACGGTGAACACCGGGTTCAGCGTCGTCATCGGGTCCTGGTAGATCATCGCCACCTGGTTGCCGCGCAGCGCGCGCAGCCGTTCGGCGTCCATCTGCACCACGTCCTGCCCGTCGAAGCGGATGCTGCCGCCGACGATCCGCGCCGGCGGTGACGGGATCAGCCGCATCAGCGACAGCGCGGTCATGGTCTTGCCGCAGCCCGACTCGCCCACGATGCCCAGGCTGCGCCCGGCTTCCAGGCTGAAGCTGACGCCATCCACCGCGCGCACCACGCCGCGGCTGGTGAACAGGTGCACCCGCAGGTCCCGGACCTCCAGCAGGCTCACGTGTCCAGCTCCGGGTCCAGCATGTCGCGCAGCGCGTCGCCCACCATGTTGAAGCCCAGTACCGCCAGCGTGATCGCCACCCCGGCGAACGCGGCGGGCCATGGGTCACCGACCAGGTCGCTCATGCCGTCGC
>CAYZKM010000904.1:0-1616 GCA_964478525.1 uncultured Bifidobacterium sp. | reverse complement strand
GACGATGACGCTGTTCGAAACCGGCGCCATCCAAATGTACCTGCCCGAGAAGACCGGCAAGCTGCTGCCCGCCGCGATGCCCGCGAAGTATGAGGCCATCCAGTGGATGATGGTGCAGATGACCGGCGTCGGCCCGATGTTCGGCCAGCATGTCCACTTCATGCGCTTTGCCCCGGCGGGGAACGAGTACGCCAGAAGCCGCTATGCCACGCAGGTGCATCGCGTGTTCGAGGTGATCGAGCAGCGGCTGGGGTCCAGCGCGTATCTCGGCGGCGCGGAATACGGCATCGCCGACATCGCCACCTACCCTTGGGCGCGCAACATCCCGGTGCTGCTGGGCGCTGACGCGGCGGCGAAATTCCCCACCGTCATGGCCTGGGTGAAGAAGATAGACGAACGCCCTGCCGTGAAGAAGGCGCTGGCCGCGGTCGACGACGTGCGCGCCCGCACGACGCAGTTCGACAAGGCCGAGGCGGAGAGCCTGGACAAGCTGTTCGGGCGCGGGAAATTCGCCGCCGCCTGATCCCGCCCCGCATCGGGGATGACCGGCGGCGGGCGGTCTCCGTCATCCCCGGCGCGGGGAAGCTGCTTGCGTCAACCAGGACGCAAGCACGCGGCCCGCGCATCCATCACCCCTTTACCGCCACTTTCGGCGGCGCCCAGCTGCCATCCAGGATGCTCGGCCGTGTGGCGCTGGGCCAATACATCCGCATCATCAGGATGAACCTGTCCTTCGGCGCCGGCAGCCAGTTGGCCTCGTTGTCCTTGCCGGGGGATTCGTTCTGCACATACAGATCCAACGACCCGTCGGCATTGAACCTGGGGTTCTGGCGCATGCTGATCGAATACCGGTTCAGCGGATTGGGGATGAAGAAGTAGTCCTTGTCATACATCGTGATGGACCAGAATCCCTTGGCCGGCGGCACCGCGCCCTTCGGGAAATGGACGACGTATTTCTTCGCCCCGCTGTACGGGCTGCCGGCACTATCCTTCTGCGTGAACGGATAGACCGCGTCCTGCGGCAGGTTCGCCCCCAGCCCGATCACCGTGACCAGCGACCGCTGCAGATAGTTGGTGCCGTACTGGCCGGTCTTCTTGGTGAACGCCCAGCCGTTGATGGTCTGGACATCGCCGCCGCTGAACCGGAAATGCAGCATGATCCGGTCGAAGCCCAGCTGCGGCACCCGCCTGGCAAGGTCGACGTCGAATTTCGACGCATCGAAATCCTTGCCCGGTACGACGCCGAGCGTGGCGAGCGTGGCGAGGATGGGCTTGTCGGCGGGGGCGGGCGGGTTGGTCTTCAGAAGCTCGCTCAGCAGGCGGAAGAAGCCCGCCGCATCCAGCGCGTTCACCTGGTCGCGGACCGCCGTCTTCATGTCGACCGACGGATCGACGTTTCCGGCCGGCGGCGTGTAGGGCCGGCCATAGGCCGACAGCGGAACCAGCGCGCAGGCGTCCTGCAGCGCATGCACGGCGGCATAATCCTCGGGCGTGCCGGTGCAGTAGATGCGGCCCAGGATCCAGACCATCGCGGTGGGCGATTTGTATTGCACGACGCCGGGCGGCAGCGTGCCCTGCCAGCCCGGGCCGGTGATCGCATAGGTCTGCGCCTTGGT
>CAYZKM010000903.1:0-1618 GCA_964478525.1 uncultured Bifidobacterium sp. | reverse complement strand
AGGGCGACGACGCCGTCCACGTTGGGAAACTCGGCCAGCGGGTCGTCGTCGCGGAACGGGTTCTTCCTGAACATGTCGGCGACCAGGCCGGCGACATGAGCCGAGCAGTTCACGGATGTGAGGATACCGATGTAGTTACGGGTGGCGATGCGTCCGTCGGGGCGGCGGATGCCCATGAAGCCGGCGGGAGGGTCGACATACGCGGTGGGCCTGGCATCGGCGCCCCAGGCATAGTCCTTGGCGAAATCCCCCATCCCGCAGTTCTGCACATGCACGTGCTGGCCCGGCGCGATCGGTTGCGTGGCAAAGCCGATGATCTGGCCATAGCGGCGGATCGCCTCGCCCGGCGCGATCGCGCGCACCGCCACCTTGTGCCCGGCGGGGATGCGTTCGCGTGCCGCGACGTTGTCGGCCACCGGCGCGCCCGCCAGCAGCGTGGCGCGGGCGATCACCACCGCATCGTCGGGGTGCAGGCGAATGACGGGGGCTTGGGCCATGCTGGCTGATCCCTACTTGGAGTTGGTCAACATCCGGTCGACCACCGCCATCAGCATGGTCGACACCACGAAGGTCAGGTGGATGATGATCATCCACATCAGCTTGTCGTTCGGCACGTCGGTGGCGCGCATGTAGTTCTTCAGAAGCTCGATCGCCGAGATCGCAACGATCGCGGCCGAGACCTTCAGCTTCAGCGTGCCGGAGTCGAGCTTGCCCAGCCAGGCGATCTGGCGTTCGGCATCCTTCAGTTCCAGGCGGGAAACGAAATTCTCGTATCCCGTCAGCATGACCATCACGATCAGGCCGCCGATCAGGGCCAGGTCGATCATGTTCAGCGCGGCCAGGATCAGGTCGACTTCCTTCAGCACCAGGGCCTTCTGCGCCAGATGCCAGAGTTCGACGGCAAACTGGATCGAGAACAGGATCAGCAGAAGGCCCAGGCCGACGTACAGCGGTGCCAGCAGCCAGCGGCTGGCGATCAGTACCCGTTCGATCAGGGCGTCGGGTCGCATGCCGCTGGCGGGGCGGTCAGTTGGCGACGTCGCCGGCTTCCTTGCGGGCCTGCGCGACGGCTTCGCGCGCGGCCTTCGCCATCAGGCCGGAATCGTTGGCGATGGTGGAAAGCTGGAAGCCCATCTTGAACATCTCGGCCGCATAGCTCGCGGTGCCGTTATGCAGGCCGGCGAACTTGCCATGCTTGCGGCAGGATGCCAGCAGCCTGGCATAGATCTCCATGATGATCGGCTCGCGCCGGTCCAGCGTGGGGATCAGGCCCAGCGACAGCCCCATGTCGGACGGGCCGATATAGATGCCGCTGATGCCCGGCACGCTCAGGATCTCGTCGATGTTGTCGATGCCCGCCTGCGTCTCGATCATCGGGATGATCAGGATCTCGTCGTTGGCGGTCTTCTGGTAGCTGCTGGCCTCGCCATACATCGCCGCGCGGATCGGCCCGTTCGACCGCTTGCCCATCGGCGGATACAGGCAGGCATCGGCCAGCGCCTTTGCCTCGGCCGCGGTGTTGATCATCGGGCAGATGATGCCCATCGCGCCGCCGTCCAGCGACTTGCCGATGATGCCGGGCTCGTTCCACGGCACGCGCACCATCGGTGTGACCGGA
>CAYZKM010000902.1:0-1622 GCA_964478525.1 uncultured Bifidobacterium sp. | reverse complement strand
GGGCAGAACAGGCCGACGATCTCCTTGTTGTCCAGGATGCGGCGCATGTTCTGCACCGCGCGGTCGGGGATCAGCTGGTCGTCCAGCAGCATGCCGATCTCGACCTGGCGGCCGAGAACGCCGCCGCCCTTGTTGATCTTCTCGATCGCCAGCTCGATGCCGCGCTTGTAGCCCTCGCCGAATTCATTGAACGGGCCGGTCAGCGCCGTGGTGAATCCGATCTTGATCGTCTCGGCCGCCTGCGCCCGCCGGCGCGCACCCGCCAGGGTGGTCGCCGCCAAGGCACCGGTCGCAGCCATGAAGTCCCGCCTGCCGAACAGCATCGCGAACGTTCTCCCTGTCAGTCGCGTCTCTTGTGGGGAGGCAGGCTTGCAAAGCGCGGCAGGCAGGTCAAGGCGGACGCCCCACCCGGGATGGTGAAACCCGCGCCCGCGCCCGATCGTTTCGATGCCGGCGGCCGCGGTGGGAGCCGGGGCGGACTTGGACAAGCGGGAAAACCGGGCGTAGGATTCCCGGCGCCAATGACCCTTCGCCAGCAAGGAGCGGGAGGACTATGAAATATAACCGAATTTCGGCTGACTGCCATCTCGACATGCCGTGGATGCCGCCGACATTGTTCACCTCCGAGGCATCGCAGGACCTGAAGGATCGCATGCCGTTCGTCGATGATGGTCCGAACGGCCCGATGTGGGTGACCAAGTCCGGGGCCAATTTCGGCCTGCTGAACGGCGTCGGCCCGGGTGGCGCGCCCTTCGTGCCCGGCCAGAACCGGCGTGTCGACATCATGGCCGCGACCGGCATGTTCGAGGACGGCAAGATCGGCCGGCCCGAGGCGCGCACCGCGATCCAGCGCCCGGCCGATCCGCATCTGCGCCTGAAGGAGATGGAGCGCGACGGCGTCGATGCCGAGATCATCTTCGGCATCCTGGGCGGGGCGTCCAAGATGCAGGATGTGGAAGCGGCCAACCACATGCTGTTCATCTACAACAGCTGGCTGAAGGATTTCTGCAGCCACTATCCCGATCGCCAGATCGGCCTGGGCTGCATCCCCTATGGCGACATCGACGCCGCGGTGGCCGAGGTCTATCGCTGCGCCAAGCTGGGCCTGAAGGGCCTGGAGCTGTCGTGCTCGTGGGACATGGAGCCGATGTGGCACCCGTGCTGGGAACCGATGTGGAAGGCGGTGTCCGACGTGCAGCTGCCGCTGCATTTCCACACCTTCCCGACCACCCCGCCGCGGGCGCGTGAAATGGAGGAAGCGAAGGTCCGCCGCGCGGCGATGTTCACCGGCGTGTCGGCCTTCCAGATGGGCCTGATCCATATCCTGGCCGCCATGATGGGGGCCGGCGTGTTCGAACGCTATCCGAACCTGCGCGTCTCGTTCGGCGAATCCGGCATCGGCTGGATCCCCTACGCGCTCGACCGGATGGATTTCGAGTTCGAGGACCGCTTCCGCGACCTGATGAAGCTGAAGCCGTCGGAATACTGGCAGCGCCAGTGCAAGGCGACGTTCCAGTACGACGTCATCGGCCCGAAGCTGATCGGCACCAACAACCTGATGACCGTCGATACGCTGATGTGGGGGTCCGACTACCCACATACCGACGGCATCTGGCCGGAGT
>CAYZKM010000901.1:0-1622 GCA_964478525.1 uncultured Bifidobacterium sp. | reverse complement strand
GGATGGTCCGACGAGTTCGCACGATCCGTGCTCGGCCAAATGCGATAGCCCTGGATGTCATGCGGGCGAACCTTGGGGTCGGCGCCCGGTGGTGCTATCCGGAGTGATCGCCACAGGAATTCCGGATCACGATGAACCCGACCGCCACCGACCTTGCCATCACCGGCCGCACCTCGGTCCGGGCTTTCCTGCCCACTCCGATCCCGCGGGAGACGGTCGAGGCCATCCTCGATGTCGCCGCCCGGGCGCCGAGCGGGACGAACATGCAGCCGTGGCGGGGCCATGTGCTGGTGGGAAAGCCGCGGCAGGCGCTGTGCGACGCGGTGTGCGCCGCGTTCGATGCCGGCGGCGAGGGGCATGTGCGGGAGCGTAAATACTACCCGGACGAGTTCTTCGAGCCGTACCTGTCGCGCCGCCGCAAGGTCGGGTTCGGCATGTATGGCATACTGGGCATCGGCAAGGGCGATACCGCGGCGATGCGGGCGCAGCACCGGCGCAATTTCCGCTTCTTCGACGCGCCGGTGGGGATGATCTTCACCGTGCACCGCAAGCTGGAGACCGGGTCCTGGCTGGACTATGGCATGTTCCTGCAGAACATCATCATCGCGGCCCGCGCGCGCGGCATCGACAGTTGCGCGCAGGCCGCGTGGTCGCAGTACCATACGGTGATCCGGCAGGTCCTGGACCTGCCCGAGGAAGACATCGTCGTCTGCGGCATGGCGCTGGGCCATGCCGACCCCGACGCACCGGTGAACAGGTTACAGACGGAACGAACACCGGCGCGGGACTTCATGACCTTCCGCGGCTTTCAGGACTGAGGAGACCATCATGGCCGACACACAGCCGCGCGTCATTCGCCTGGCCGACTACCTGCCGCCGCCCTATCTGGTCGACACCGTCTCGCTGTGCTTCGAGCTGGACGGGGCTGCCACGCGCGTGCTGTCGCGGCTGTCGTTGCGCCGCAATCCGGCCGCCGCCGGGGATGCGAAGCTGCGCCTGGATGGCGAGGCGCTGGAACTGGTGCGCATGACGATGAACGGCTATGTGCTGGGCGCGGCCGCGTATCGGCAGGACCCTGGCGCGCTGACGCTGCTGTCGCTGCCGGATGCCTGCGTGCTGGAGATCGAGACGCGCATCGCACCCGACGCCAACAGCGCACTGAGCGGGCTGTACACCTCGAACGGCAGCTATTTCACGCAGTGCGAGGCGGAAGGTTTCCGCCGCATCACCTATTTCCCCGACCGCCCCGACGTGATGTCGCGGTATACGACGACGATCATCGCCGACAAGGCGAAGGTTCCGGTGATGCTGTCGAACGGCAATCCCGGCCCGGTCGAGGATCTGGGCGACGGGCGCCACCGCGTCACCTGGACCGATCCGCATCCCAAGCCGTGCTATCTGTTCGCGCTGGTCGCCGGCGATCTGGTGTCGGTGAACGACCGGTTCGTGACGAAGTCGGGCCGGGATGTCGCGCTGGGCATCCATGTCCGCCGCGGCGACGAGGATCGTTGCGGGCATGCGATGGAATCGCTGAAGACGTCGATGACGTGGGACGAGGAGGTGTTCGGCCTGGAATACGACCTGGACGTGTTCAACATCGCCGCCGTGTCCGATTTCAACAT
>CAYZKM010000900.1:0-1622 GCA_964478525.1 uncultured Bifidobacterium sp. | reverse complement strand
GGATGGTCCGACGAGTTCGCACGATCCGTGCTCGGCCAAATGCGATAGCCCTGGAGATCGATAACAGCCCTATTGTTTGTCGGTCTGCGTTGGGTTGATACTCGGGATCGCGCATGGGCTGGCGGTGATGCGATCGGCATCACCGGCCGTGGCTTCCCGTGCGCAAGCCGAGCCGACGCCGGCCGTGACGTCGGGCGGGATCAAAAAGCGAGCAGGGAGAGCCCGAATGGGACATCGCGTATCAAGACGTAAGGCACTGACGCTGGGTGCGACCGCCGCCGCGCTGCCGCTGGTGCATATTCGCACCGCGGGCGCGGCCGGCAAGCTGTCGGTGGCATTCTGGGATCACTGGGTTCCCGACGGCACGCCCACGATGCGGACGGTCGTCGCCGAATGGGCCGAGAAGAACAAGGTGGACGTGCAGGCCGACTTCCTGACCTCGATCGGCAACAAGATCAACATCACCATGGCGGCCGAGGCACAGTCCAAGACCGGGCATGACATCTACTCGTTCGATCAGTGGACGATGCAGGAATTCGCCGACAGCGTGATCCCCCTGGACGACATCATGGGCCGCCTGATCGGCAAGTACGGCAAGGTCGCGCCGGCCGCGGAATACCTGGGCAAGGTGGGCGGCAAGTGGATGGGCGTGCCGACCGGATGGGGCGCCTCGCCGCTGACCCCGTGCGGGCGCATGAGCCTGATCAAGCAGCAGGCCGGCTACGATGTCACGAAATGGTTCCCCAACGCCCCGGCCACGCCGGAAACCAGCGCGGAATGGACCTATGAGGCACAGCTGAAACTGGCCGAGGCCGGCCACAAGGCGGGGTTCCCGATCGGGCTGGGCTGCGGCGGCGGCGCCACGACCGACGCCAACCAGACCTGGGGCGCGACTTTCGGCGCGTTCGGGGCCGATCTCGTGGATTCCAAGGGCAACATCACCGTCGATTCAGACAACGTGATGGCCGCGATGGAATACTGCAAGAAGCTGATCCAGTTCATGTCGCCCGACGCGATCAGCTGGGACGACGCGTCGAACAACCGCGCGCTGATCTCGGGCAAGACGACGCTGATCTGGAACCCGCCCTCGGCCTGGGCGGTGGCGCTGCGCGACAACCCCGCACTGGCGAGCGATTGCTGGACGTTCCCGAACCCGCGCGGGCCGAAGGGGCGCCTGGTGCCCTATCGGGCCTATTTCTGGGGCATCTGGAAGTTCGCCAAGAACCAGGGCGCGGCGCGCGACCTGATCGAATACCTGTCCCAGCGCGAGCAGGTGGAGCGCCTGGCCAAGCCGGTGTCGGGCTATGACATCTCGGCCTTCCTGTCGATGTCCGACATGAAGATCTGGGAGGAAGTGGGTCCGCCGAAGGGCACGATCTATAACTATCCGATCCGGCCCTGGCACGACGCATCCTATTATGTGCCGGGGTCCGCAGCACCGCCCGAGATCGCGGTGCAGCTGTGGAACAACTCCATCACGCCTGGCCTGGTGTCGCGCATGATGGCGGGCCAGACGATCAAGCAGTCGCTGGACTGGGCGAAGCGGGAGATCGAGGGCTTCCGCCGCTAGAGCATGATCACGCTGAGCGGAATCGTGGCAGCGGGTGAATCATGCGATCAAA
>CAYZKM010000899.1:0-1626 GCA_964478525.1 uncultured Bifidobacterium sp. | reverse complement strand
GGCCGACGTCGCGGACGGCGGCGCGGGCCTGCAGCTTGCCGAAGGTGATGATCTGCGCGACGCGGTCGGGGCCATATTCGTTGCGGACATAGTCGATGACCCGGTCGCGCCCTTCCTGGCAGAAGTCGATGTCGAAGTCCGGCATCGACACACGCTCGGGGTTCAGGAACCGCTCGAACAGCAGGTTGAACTGCAGCGGGTCCAGGTCGGTGATCGTCAGCACCCAGGCCGCGACCGACCCCGCGCCCGACCCGCGGCCGGGTCCGACCGGGATGTCGTTGGCCTTCGACCATTGGATGAAGTCGGCGACGATCAGGAAATAGCCCGAGAACCCCATCTTCGCGATGACGTCCAGCTCATAGTCCAGCCGTTCGCGATACCGCGCGCGGGTCGCGGCATCGGCGCCGGCCGCGTCCATGCGCCGGTCCAGCCCCTCGATGGCCATGGCGCGCACCGTCTCCTCCTCGGTCGCGCCTTCGCGCACCTTGGGGCAGACCGGCAGCAGCGGCTTGCGGGTTTCGGCCATCACCGCGCAGCGCCGCGCGATGGCGAGCGTGTTGTCGCAGGCTTCCGGCAGGTCGGCGAACAAGGCGCGCATCACGGCGGCGGGCTTGAACCAATGCTCCGGCGTAACCCGGCGGCGGTCGCGTTCCGACAGCAGCCGTCCCTCGGCGATGCACAGCAGCGCGTCATGCGCTTCGTACATCTCGGGCCTGGCGAAGTAGCAATCGTTGGTGGCGACCAAAGGCAGGCCGAAGGCGTCGGCCAGCGCGATCATGCCCGGTTCGATGGCGCGTTCCACCGCCAAGCCGTGGCGGTGCAGCTCGACGATGGTGCGCCCGGCGAATGCCTCGGTCATCCGGGCCAGCATGCGTTCGGCTTCCGGCTTCTGCCCCTCGGCCAGCATCCGCCCGATCGGGCCGGTGGTGCCGCCGGTCAGCAGCAGCAGGCCCTGCGCGTGTTCGGCGATCCGTTCAAAGGCGATCTGCGGCTTCAGGCTGGGATCGGTGTCCAGGAACCCCACCGACGACAGGCGCTGCAGATTGGCGAGGCCGGCGGCGTCCTGCGCCAGCAGCACGATCGGGTCGGGCGCCAGGCGCGGATTGTCGGCGCGGGCAACCGCGATCTGGCAGCCGATGATCGGCTGGACGCCCTTGCCGGCGCAGTACTGGGAGAATTCGAGCGCGCCGAACAGGTTGCCGGTATCGGTGATCGCGGCCGCCGGCATCCGCGACTCCCTGGCCAGGGCGGCGATCCTGTCGGGCCGGATCGCACCTTCCGACAGGGAGTAGGCGGAATGGGTGCGCAGATGGACGAAATCGGCATGGGACATGGCCGGTATGTAGCCGGTCCGGGGGAGTCGGGGGAAGCGCCGCCACAGCTTGAAACAGCGGCGGATGTTGCGGCCGCGATTTGTTTGTGGTGGGGTCGATCCAGGCCGGAACGCCACCCGCCCCCACATCATCGTCAGGAAGCACGCCATGTCGGACCGCGCGATTGCCAGCCAGCTGATCGATGCCGCCAATCTGTCCTATGCGATCGGCCGAACCGGCGACAGTCTCGCCCTGGTCAGCCCTGCAGCCGACCTGCTGGCCGGCAGCCGCATCGATGCGGCCAGATGCCGCT
>CAYZKM010000898.1:0-1635 GCA_964478525.1 uncultured Bifidobacterium sp. | reverse complement strand
GAAGAAGGGTGTGGCGACGCTGCCCACGATGGGTGACGGGCGGCAATCCGGCACATCGGGATCGCCCTCGATCCTGAACGTCTCGCCCGAGGCGGCGGTGGGTGGCGGGCTCGCGTTGCTGAAGACCGGCGACACCATCCGTATCGACCTGAACACGCGCAAGGTGGATGTCGTGCTGGCGGCGGGGGAATTGGAGAAGCGGCGCGCCGGATGGGTGGCGCCGAAGCTGGTCAGCCAGACGCCGTGGGAGGAGATCTACCGATCGATGGTCGGGCAGATGGGCACCGGTGCCTGCCTGGAGCCGGCGACGCTGTATCTGAACGTGATCGAGACCCGGGGCGAGGCGCGCAACAACCACTGAGCGCGCGCCGGCCGGTCTCGTTACTATTAACAAACCATGTGCGTGGCCGGCCCGCGCCGGCCACGCACATCGGAAACCTCATGCCTTCTCGGCGCGCACTTCCTTGAACACCTCGACCGCCGTCAGCATCGCCTCGCGCACCAGCGGCGCGCCGACATAGCCGGCCAGGTGCAGCAGCGCCTCGGACAGCTCGTCCTCGGTCCAGCCCTGGTTCAGCGCGAAGCGCAGATGCAGCTTCAGCTCGGGGTCGCGCCCGGTGGCGGCGTCCGAGATCACGCAGATCAGCGTGCGCGTCTTCAGATCCAGCCCGGGCCGGGTCCACAGCGCGCCGAAGATGCATTCCTGCGTGACCTCGGCGAATTTCTCCATGATCGGATCGCGATAGACCGACCCGTCCAGCCGGTCGGCATAGGCATCGCCCATCAGCTTGCGCCGCATCGCGCGGCCCTGCTTGCGCCGTTCGTTGTCTGCCATTTTCGTTTCCTCCGTTGCTCGGGTTGTCCCGTCCGCTTCTGTATCGCGCCGCCGGTCCGGCGGCAAAACCCAGCGTCAGGCGACGAATTCCAGCACCGCGCCGAACGCGGCATCGGCCGGCACCACGATCCGCCCCCCCTGCACACCGGCCTGCGGAACGGCCGTCGCGATCCCGCCGTCCCGCAGCGCCCGACGAGCCTGGTCCAGCGAGCGGGTGCGGAAGGTCAGCCCGGCCATGTAGTCGCCCCGCCCCGCCCCGGATGGCGCGGCGTCGCCGAACCAGGTTTCCAGCATGTCGGGGCCGACCACGTCGAACCGCGACAGCCCCACCGCCAGGGAGCAGCCGCCGTCGATGCGCGCCACCGCCTCGGCGCCGAACATCGCGCCGAACAGGCGCGACCACGCCCCGGGGTCGGCCGAGGCGATCACCGCACGGACGATCCCCACCGTGCCGTTGGCGTGGTGGCGCCATTCGTCGCGCCAGACCAGGTCGCGGGTCAGGTGGTGGCAGAAATACAGCCGCCCATCCGGCACGCTGCCCAGCGGCAGGCGCACGGTGCGGAACGTCGCGTCGTGCGCCCCATCGGCCAGCGCGACGGGGCGGGAGAATTCCTGCGGTGGCAGCGCCGCCACCCCGGCGCGCTGCAGGGCGGCGAAGGTCGCGGCCGAATCCTCGGTGCCGAACACCAGCCCGTTCAGCCCGGCCGGCGCGCCCAGGATCTCCGGGCGGGCGGTATCGCCGGGGCGGGCGGCGATCAGCTCCAGATACTCGGTGCCGAACATCGCCAGGTGGTTCATCG
>CAYZKM010000897.1:0-1637 GCA_964478525.1 uncultured Bifidobacterium sp. | reverse complement strand
CATCAGCGCCCGCCCGATCGCCAGCATCTGCTGCTCCCCGCCAGACAATGAGCCGCCGCGCTGAGACAGGCGATCCTGCAGGCGGGGAAACAGGGCGAAGACCCGCTCCATCAGCGGGCCGGGATCGGTCTGCCCCGAGACCTCGGCCCCGATCAGCAGGTTCTCGTGGACGGTCATGCGGGCGAAGATGCGCCGGCCCTCGGGCGACTGCGCGATCCGCCGGCGCATGATGGCATGGGTCGGCAGGCGGGTGATGTCCTGCCCGTCATAGGTGATGGTGCCCGACCGCGCCCGCGGGTTGCCGCAGATGGTCATCATCAGAGTGGACTTGCCGGCCCCATTGGCGCCGAGCAGCGTGAAGAACTCGCCCTCCTCGACGGTCAGGTCGACACCGCGCAGGGCCTGGATGGCGCCATAGAAGGCGGTGACGCCGGCCAGCGACAGCAGGGCGGTCATCGGCGCGCCGCCGTCATGCCGCCTCGTCCTCGTCGCCCTCGCCCAGATACGCCGCGATCACGGCGGGGTCGGCGCGCACCGCCGCCGGCGGGCCGTCGCTGATCATCCGGCCGTGGTCCAGCACCACGACGTGGTCGGAGATCTCCATCACCACCCGCATGTCATGCTCGATCAGCAGCAGCGAACACAGGCCGTCGCGGATCCGCAGCAGCAGCCCGTTCAGCTCATCCGTCTCGCGCGGGTTCAGCCCCGCCGCCGGCTCGTCCAGGCACAGCAGCACCGGGTCGATGCACATGGCGCGCGCGATCTCCAGCCGCCGCTGCGCGCCATAGGGCAGAGATCCGGCCGGATCGTCCGCCCGCCCGGTCAGGCCGGTGGCCTCCAGCCAGTGGCGCGCCTTCTCGATGCCCGCCTTCTCGGCCGCCGCATACCGGCCCAGCCCCAGCACCGCCAGCACCCCGAACCCCGTCGCGGCCATCAGCGTGTTGTGCTGCGCGACCAGCAGGTTCTCCAGCGCCGTCATCTCGGCGAACAGGCGGATGTTCTGGAACGTGCGCGCCACCCTGGCCCGCGCGGCGATCGCATGGCCCGCCATGCCGTGCAACGCGAATTGCCGCCCATCCGCATGCGTCAGCGTGATGGACCCGCCCGAGGGGCGGTAGAATCCGGTGATGCAGTTGAACACCGTGGTCTTGCCCGCCCCGTTCGGGCCGATCACCGCCGTGATCTCCCCCGCCCTGGCGTCGAAGGACAGCTCGTCCACCGCCCTCAGCCCACCGAACCGCATCGTCAGGTTGCGGACGGACACCAGCGGAGCCGCCATCAGCCCTTCCCCTGCGCGACGAGATCAGCCGGGATCACCGGCCCGCCCGCCCCCAAGGCCGCGGTCGGGGTCCGGCCCGACACCAGCCCGCGCGGGCGCATCACCATCATCACCACCAGGGCCAGGCCGAAGATCAGCATCCGATAGGTCGGCAGCTCGCTCGCCACCTCGGCGAAGACCGGGCTGTTGATCAGCTCCGACAGCCAGCTCAGCAGCTCGCGCAGCAGTTCCAGCCCGCCCACCATGATCACGGCGGCCAGCGCCACGCCCAGCTGGCTGCCAAGCCCACCCAGCACGACGATGGCAAGGACGGTGGCGCTTTCGATGAAAGTGAAGCTCTCGGGGCTGATGAAGGCCT
>CAYZKM010000896.1:0-1650 GCA_964478525.1 uncultured Bifidobacterium sp. | reverse complement strand
AGCTGGATCGGCGTCAGCGGGTTCTTGATCTCGTGCGCGATGCGGCGGGCGACGTCGGCCCAGGCGGCCTTGCGCTGCGCGGATTCCAGTTCGGTGATGTCATCGAACGTCACCACGAACCCGTCCGACCGGCCGGACGACAGCTCGGCGCCGATCCGCACCAGCAGCGTGCGCCGGCGGTTGGCGCCGCCGATCTGTACCTCGGCCGTGCGCGCACGTTCCGGTGCTGCGACGACGGCGCGCAGCAGGTCCGTGAACTCCGGCACGATCTCGGCCAGCGGGCGGCCGATCGCCGACAGCAGGTCCATGCCCAGCAGTTCGTCGGCGGCGCGGTTGGGCAGTTCGATCCGCCCGCGCGCGTCCAGCCCGATGACGCCGGCGGACACGCCCAGCAGCACGGTCTCGGTGAAGCGGCGGCGTTCGTCGATCTGGCTGTAGGCGTCCATCAGTTCGGTGCGCTGCGCCGACAGCTGCCCGGTCATGCGGTTGAACGCGCGCGACAGCCCGGCCAGTTCGTCGCCGGTCGTGCCCTCGGGCACGCGCACCCGCAGATCGCCCGAGCGCACCCGTTCCGCGGCATGGATCAGCATGCCGATGGGGCGCGCGATCTGGTTCGCCATCATCAACCCGATCAGCACCGCGGCCAGCAGCACCAGCAGCGCGACGATGGCGAAGATCCAGGCGAAGGCGACCTGCAGCCAGGACCGGTTCTCGTCCATCTGCTGATAGCTCTGGACCCGCTGCTCGGTGCGGCTGATGTAGTCCAGGATCTGCGGATCGACCGGGCGACCGATCAGCAGGGCCAGCGGCGGGGTCGAGTCGAGCTTCACCACCGCCCGCACCCGCGTCCCGTCTTCCGTGTTCAGCAGCGCGACATCGCCGTTCAGCGCCTGGCGGGTGGCGGAGACGGGCGGGGCCTCGACCCCGAGATTGGAGAAGATGCCCGCCGCCGCCAGGATCTGTCCGCTGTCGGGTTCATAGATCACCGCCTCGGTCAGGCCGCGCAGCGTGGTCTGGGTGTCCAGCACCTGCGCGAACACGGTGGGATCGGCGGACAGCATCTGCCCGGCGCGGGACAGGTCGTTCGCCATCTCCAGCGCGACGGCGCGGATATTGTTGCGATGCTCGTCCAGGTAGCCATGCGAGACCTGGAGTGATTCGGCCATCGAGTCGCGCACCACGTCGCTGAACCAGGCCTGGATGCCGAAATGGAAGACGGCGACGGCGAAGCAGGCCACCAGGATGGTGGGCACGACGGCGATGCCGCTCAGCAGCAGGACCAGGCGGACATGCAGGCGGGATCCGGCCGAGCCGCGCCGGCGCTCGACCCAGACGCGGGTCAGGCGTCCGGCCAGCACCGCGCCCAGCAGCAGCAGGACCGAGAGGTTGATCAGCACCAGCGTCACGCCGACGCCGGGGCGGACCACGCCGAACGGGGCGCCGCGGGCCAGGATCAGGAAGGTGGACAGGCCCACCGCCAGCGCGATGGCGGTCAGGCCCCAGGTGACCGCCCGCCCGATCATGATCTCGCCCAGGCGGCCGAGCCAATAGCGGCTGCCGCGGGCGGCCGGTTCGGGTGGTGGTGCGGCCGGCAACACCTCGGGCGAGGCGTCGGCGTTCATGCCGCTGGCTTGCTCGTCTGCCATGGCA
>CAYZKM010000895.1:0-1652 GCA_964478525.1 uncultured Bifidobacterium sp. | reverse complement strand
GTGTTCCAGCGCACGCCGAACTGGTGCACGCCGCTGAACAACCGCCCGATCAGCGCCGAGGAGCAGAGCCGTATCAAGGGCAACTACCCCGCGCTGTTCGCCCTGCTGCGCACCACGCCAGGCTGCTATATCCACAACGCTGACCCGCGCGGCACGTTCGAGGTCAGCGAGGCGGAGCGCGAGGCGTTCTGGGAACAGCGCTACGGCGAACCGGGCTTCGGCATCTGGCAGGCGAATTTCCACGACATGCTGACCGATCCGAAGGCGAACGCGCTGTTCAGCGACTTCATCGCCCGCAAGATCCGCCAGCGGGTGCACGATCCGGTCGTGGCCGGGATGCTGATTCCGACATGCCATGGCTTCGGCACCAGGCGCGTGCCGCAGGAGACCCGGTACTACGAGGCGTTCAACCTGCCCCATGTGAAGCTGGTCGACATCAAGGCCACGCCGATCGAAAGGATCACCGGGACCGGCATCAGGACCGTGGATGCCGAGTACCCGTTCGACATGATCATCTATGCGACGGGCTTCGATGCCATCACCGGCGCGTTCGACCGGATCGATTTCTGCGGCGTGGGGGGGCAGCGGCTGAAGGACAAATGGGCTGATGGGCCGAAGACCTATCTGGGCCTGCAATCCGCCGGCTTCCCCAACATGCTGACGATCGTCGGGCCGCACAACGCCTCGACGCGCTGCAACATCCCGCGCTGCATCGAACAGAATGTCGACTGGGTCAGCGATCTGCTGCGCCATGCGCGTGACACCGGCTGCGCGCGGTTCGAGGCGACGGCGGAAGCCGAGGCCGAGTGGACCCGCCATATCGATGAGCTCGCCGACGGGCTTCTGTATACGACGATCGATTCCTGGGCGACCGGTATCAATACGAATGTCGATGGCAAGACGGTGCGTCGCATCCTGCAATACCAGGGCGGTGCGCCGGCCTATCGAGCCCGATGCGATGAGGTTGCGGCCCAGGGCTATGCCGGCATGACACTGGTGCATGCATGAGCCACAAGGTCGACCAGGCACAGGCATCGGCCGCGTTTCAGCGCGCCATCGCCGGCACCCGCGAGGTCTTCGATGACTTCTTCCTCACGCGGCTTCTGGGGCTGGAGATCACCTATCCCGGCGATGCGTGCGAGGTCGCGTTCGATGTGCAGGACTTCATGTTCAACCCGCGCGGCGGGGTGCATGGTGGCGTGCTGGCCACTGCGCTGGACATCTGCATGGGACACCTGATCAACCACGTCACCGGTCCTGGCGCGACGCTGGAGCTGAAGGTGCAGTACCTGGCCCCGGTCAGCAGCGGGCGCGTGATCTGCCGGGGTGAATCGCTGCGTCGCGGGGGCACCTGGTTCCTGCGGGCCGAGGCACGCCACGAGTCCGGCACGCTGATCGCGTACGCGACCTCGACGTGGAAAGTGCTGAAGCGGCCGTCACGTTGAAAACGATACGGCCCGGAGCCATGCGCTCCGGGCCGCCTCGTCGTTGGAACCGGTTCGATCAGGCGAACTGGTTCATCGTGTTGTGCACGCCGCCGGCCTTCAGCGCGGCCTCGCCGGCGAAATACTCCTTGTGGTCGTCGCCGATGTCCGAGCCCGACATGTTCTGGTGCTTGACGCAGGCGATGCCCTGACGGATTTCCTGGCGCT
>CAYZKM010000894.1:0-1654 GCA_964478525.1 uncultured Bifidobacterium sp. | reverse complement strand
CGACGTGAAGGGAAAACCGGAACGGGGTCGAGCCTTCGGTCTTGCCGAAGAGCAGCGGGGGTGCCGCGAAATGCTCGTCCCGTTCCGGCCCCGCCCACACGGCGCTCAGGGGGATCATGTGGGCGAGATTGAGCGTGGAGATCGGCGGTTGCCGGACGTTGGCGTAGACATGACCCGGCAAGCTGCCGAGCCAGGCGTCCACAGCGTTGATGGTCTCAGCCATCGCCGTGAAGTCGCGGCCCTGGATGACCTTCTCGACCAGCCGCAGCTTCTCGTCGGCGACGCGTGGATCGGCATCCCAGACTGTCACGGTCGCGGTGCCATAGGCGATGCCGGCATAGTCGGCGCCGAGTTCCTGAAGTGCGAGATCGGCGTCCGCCGCCTTGTTAGACGCATCGGTGTCCACCAGCACGGATTGCTCGTTGGTCATCACCTCCTTGAGGATGGCGGCGATCGACTTGCGCTTGGCGAACCATTGCCGCCTGATCTTGGTCAGCAGCTTCGTGGCGTCGGTCTTGTCGAGCAGGATCGCGCGGGTAGACCAGCGATAGGGAAAGGCGAGCCGGTTCAGCTCGTCGAGCAGGCCCGGCGTCGTCGCTGTCGGAAACCCGGTGATGGTGAGGACACGCAGATGCGACGATCCCAGGCGTGGCTCCAGCCCGCCGGTCAGCGGCTGATCGGCGAGCAGCGCGTCGAGATAGATCGGCGTTTCGGGCACGCGGACGCGGTGCCGGTGCGTCGAGACGCAGCCATGCAGGTAGGTCAGCGTCTCGCCGTCATCGAGCCAGCGGCATTCGGGCATGAAGGCTTCGATCAGGCGCAGCAGCCGGTCGGTGCGGTCGGCGAAGCCGGTCATCACCTCATGGGGGTCGATGCCGGTCTTCTCGCGGCCCTCGTAAAGCCAGGTCTCGGCGCGGGCAGCGTCTTCGGCCGGCGGCAGATAGGTGAAGGTCAGGAAATAGCTGGACTCGAAGTGGCTGCCCGCTTCCTCGAAATCGGCTTTCCGCTCGGCATCGACCAAGGTGGAAGCGGAATCCGGGAACAGGCTGTTCGGATATGTCGCGGCGGCATGGCGCTGCGCCTCGACGAAGATCGCCCAGCCCGAACCGAGACGGCGGAAGGCGTTGTTCAACCGGCCGGCGACGGCGACCAGTTCGGCAGGAACGGCGCTGTCGAGATCAGGCCCGCGAAACCGTGCGGTGCGCTGGAAACTGCCGTCCTTGTTGAGGACGATGCCGGCGCCGACGAGCGCCACCCAGGGCAGGAAGTCGGCAAGCCGGCTATTGCGATTGCGGTATTCCGCGAGGTTCATCATCGGTGCGCTCCCCTCAGACCGTGAGATGCGCGGGGATGCGCAGATGGCGGCGGCCGACCTCGACGAAGAGCGGATCGCGCTTCGCCGCCCACACCGCCGCGAAATGGCCGATCGCCCAGATCACGAGACCCACCAGCCAGAGGCGCAGGCCGAGACCGACCGCGCCAGCAAGCGTGCCGTTCATGATGGCGATGGCGCGCGGCGCGCCGCCGAGCAGGATCGGTTCGGAAAGCGCCCGGTGCAGCGGGACGGTATAGCCCGGCACCTCACCGCCCTGATCGACGATGCCCGCCATCAGACCAGCGCCCCGCCGCCGAACGAGAAGAACGACAGGAAGAA
>CAYZKM010000893.1:0-1655 GCA_964478525.1 uncultured Bifidobacterium sp. | reverse complement strand
GCCCGGCTCGTAAACTACCCTCGTTCGCAACACGAACAACCACAGGAGGACACAATGAAGACATTCACCACACTGGCCGCTTTCGGGGTTCTGGCCCTGGCGTTCGCGGCACCCGTCCACGCCCAGCAGGCGGCGCCGATGAAGGACATCATGACGGCGGACCACAGCATGCGCGCCAGCAAGCTGATCGGCATGGCGGTCTACAACGACTCCGGCGAGAAGATCGGATCGGTGATCGAAGTGCTGGTCAGGAATACGGCGGCCGAGCCGCTGGCGATCCTGTCGGTCGGCGATTTCGTCGGCGGCACCGCCAAGCTGGTTGCCGTCCCGGTCAGCAAGGTGAACCTGGAAGGGAACCAGCCGATGATGAAGGGCGCCACCAAGGCGATGCTGCGCGATCTGCCGTCCTACTCCGGTCAGTTCGGCAGCGGCTGATCCACGGCGAAGCAGCGGACACGAAAACGGCCGGGTGGCAACCACCCGGCCGTTTTTTCGTGTGGCGCGCGGTCAGCGGCGGCGGCGGACCAGGCCGATGCCGGCCAGGCCGGTGCCCAGCAGAGCCAGGCTGAACGGTTCCGGCACGGCCTGCGGCACCATGTCGGGGTTGAACGGATCGCCGATGCGCCCGACGGCGGCATTGTAGCAGGTCTCGACGGGGCCGAGCACGACCGAGGAGGTGGTGACGGCGATGTCGCCTGGCGGCTGGGGGTCGCCGATTCCGGTGCCGGTGCAGCTGCCCAGCGCGGTCATTTCGCCATTGGCGTACGAGCTGAGCTTATAGTCGATCGTCAGGGATTCCCCGGCCGCCAGGTCGAACGACAGCGAGCTGGCGTAGCTCGACCAGTCATACGAGTGCGTCGTGGCGGTGGTGGACGCCGTGCCGGCCAGAGTGATGTCGCCGCTTTCGGCGAAGTTGAAAGACGGCGTCGGTGCGGTCTGATCCAGGTTCATGTCCGCCGAATACTGGAACACCGTCACCGAACCGCCGCCCAGGCTGCTGGTCGCCTTGATCACGGCGGCCACGCCCGCGTTCTGCCCGCCGACCGCGTCGGCGGCCATGCTGGTCGCGATCTGGCCGGCCACGATCTCGAACGGGAAGACGAACGTGACCTGGCCGGTGGTGCTGTTCACGAAGGTCTGGGAGTACACCGAATAGCCGGTGATGCCATAGGTGTTCGAACCCGAAGACCGGCTGCCGTTGTACCCCGTGGGCGCCGCGTAGCTGTGGCCGAAGATCGAGTTCGGCCCATCGGCCGCGAACGGCAGCACATCGGCGATCGTGCTGTCGGTGACGGTCGTGGGAAGATTGGCTCCCAGGTAGTAGGTCTGCGACGCGAACACCGTCGGCACCGCCGGTGTCGCGCGGGCGGGGCCTGCCGCGGCAAGCATCGTCGCCATCAGCGCCGAGCCGACGGCTGCGCGCATCAGCAGCGTCCCGTTGCGGGACATCAGGGCCGATGCGTTCATAATTGGCACCCGTTCATTGTTCGAGTCATTTTGCGTGCGGTTCCCGACCAGGACAAATCTTAACCTTACGATATAATAACCGACATTCCTTGCAAACGGATTGCACGGCGCGATCCAACGGTTCGGGATTCGCCCGGAAACCTGTAAGTATCCGGGCGGGAGGTCTCCTTGCTGGAACATCACACAAC
>CAYZKM010000892.1:0-1662 GCA_964478525.1 uncultured Bifidobacterium sp. | reverse complement strand
CTAGCCCGGATTTCTCACACGATATAGGTGCATCGGGGCTCTGCATCAGCGAAAGTTCTTCTACGACAAAGCCTTATCGCTGAGCAGAGGAATCCCCCGATGCCGACGGAGTGTAGCGCGGACTTGTTTGGATTTGCACCCGTCGAAGGGCGCGCGGTGGTCGCGTCGTTCGACGGCGGCGCGATGACCTCCGACGCTGGTGCCCTGCTGTTGGGCGCCACCGACAAGGTGCTTGGTTTGACCCGCCGCCTTGGCGCCTGCTTCAAGGACAGCCGCGACCCGGCCTACACCGAGCACGCGGTCGAAACGCTGGTGATGCAGCGCGTCACCGGCATCGCACTCGGCTACGAAGACCTGAACGACCACGACCAACTCCGCCACGACCCGGTGATGGCGGTGCTCGCCGGCAAGCTCGGGGGCCGTCGCGTCGACTGTGCCCCGCTGGCGGGCAAGAGCACGCTGAACCGGTTGGAACTGAGCAAGTCCGAACCCACCCGCTATGCCCGGATCGCCGCCGACACAACCGCCATCGAGGCGCTGTTCGTCGACCTTTTCCTCGATGCGCACGCGAAGGCGCCAGCCCAGATCACCCTCGATCTCGATGCGACCGACGATCCGCTGCATGGACATCAAGAGGGGCGGTTCTTCCACGGCTATTACGACGGCTATTGCTATCTGCCGCTCTACATCTTCTGCGGCCGTCATCTGCTGACGGCGAAGCTCCGACGCTCGAACATCGACGCCTCAGCCGGCACGATCGAGGAACTGGCGCGCATCATCGGACGCATCCGTGCCCGCTGGCCGCGGGTGCGCATTCTGCTGCGTGCCGACAGCGGCTTCTGCCGGGAAGTGATCATGGCGTGGGCGGAAGCGAACCGTGTCGACTACGTCTTCGGCCTGGCACGCAACGCTCGGCTGGCGGCGGAGATCGAGACCGAAATGGCCGCTGCCAGCGCCGAAGCAGGGAAGACCGGCAAACCGGCCCGCCGGTTCAAGGATTTCCGCTGGTCGACGCTGGACAGTTGGAGCCGGATGCGGCGGGTCATCGGCAAGGCGGAATGGACAAACGGAGAGGCCAACCCGCGCTTCGTCGTCACCTCTCTGAAGCCGGCCGTGATCGATGCCAGGCGGTTGTATGAGGTAATCTACTGTGCCCGTGGCGAGATGGAGAACCGGATTAAGGAGTGCCAGCTCGACCTGTTCGCCGATCGGACGTCGGCGGCGACGATGCGGGCCAATCAGTTGCGGCTGTGGTTCGCCTCATTCGCCTATGTGCTGATCTGTGCGTTGCGCCGGATCGGGCTGGCGCACACCCAGTTCGTCACCGCGACGTGCGGTACGATCCGGCTAAAGTTGTTGAAGATCGGGGCGTTGGTGCGGATCAGCGTGCGGCGCGTCGTGGTCAGCATGGCGTCGGCTTGTCCATTCCACCACGAGTTCGCACTCGCGCATGCGTTGCTACGACGAGCGGGCGCCTGAGCGGACACGAAACAGATACCGCACAGATGTCATGTCCTCCACAAACACCGCGCGGCGGCGGTGCTGGGATAGCCCTGTCCGCAATCGGACGGACACGGCCTCGCCGGCCAGACAGCACGGTCTTTATGCGCGGATGCCGTCACCAAGCATGATTGATGGCGACGTGTGAGAAATCCGGGCTAG
>CAYZKM010000891.1:0-1664 GCA_964478525.1 uncultured Bifidobacterium sp. | reverse complement strand
CGGCGCCACCTCGATCTCGCCGCTGGTGATCCGGCGGATCACCTGGTCGGCCGGCATCATGTCGTGCAGCGCGTCATACAGCGGGCGCAGATAGGGATCGACCTTCTCCTTCATGTCGCCGGGCAGGAAGCCCAGGCGTTCCCCGGCCTCGACCGCCGGGCGCGACAGCACGATCCGATCGACCTTGCCTGCCTGCAACATGGCCACGGCCTGCGCCACGGCAAGGTAGGTCTTGCCGGTACCGGCGGGGCCGACGCCGAACACCATCTCGTGCCTGGCCAGCGCATCCATGTATGTCACCTGCCCGGCGCTGCGCGGCCCGACCGCACCGCGGCGGGTGCGGATCGCCGGCAGGTCCGACAGCGGCAGGCGCGGGTTCACCTCGGCTTCGGCCAGGCGGATCGCCGATTCGACCTCGGGCCGTCCGACGCTTTCCCCCTGCTCCAGCTTGCGCCACAGGCCGCGCAGGATGCCCTGCGCCGCACCCACCCGCGCCGCGTCGCCCACGATCGCGATCCGGTTCCCCCGGCACGACATCCGCACGCCGATCGCCTGTTCGATCCGCACCAGATGACGGTCGTGGTCGCCCAGCAACAGGGGCAACAGCAGATTGTCGTTGAATTGCAGCGTGACCGACTTGCCGCCGGTCTCGGCAACGGGGGCCGGATTGTCCGAGGGGGAAAGGAGGGTCAAGCGCTGAGTCGCTCCTGCTGAAGGGTTCCCGCGAGTGAGTTTGGATGGGCGGCGGTGATCAGCACCGGCCGTTCCTGCCCGATCAGGGCGGGATCGGCGGTCACATGGACGGGCTGCAGAAAGGCCGACCGCCCGACGATCTGGCCGGGATGGCGGCCGGTGCCGGTGAACAGCACCGGCATGGCAAGGCCGACGCAGCCGGCGCCGAACCGTGCCTGCTGTTCGCGCAGCAGGGCCTGCAACGCCTGCAGGCGGCGGTCCTTGTCGGCCTCGGCCACCTGCCCCGGCGCGCCGGCGGCCGGCGTTCCCGGGCGAGGCGAGTACTTGAAGCTATAGGCCTGCGCGAACCCGACCGCGCGCACCAGCGCCATGGTCGCCTCGAAATCGGCCTCGGTCTCGCCGGGATGGCCGACGATGAAATCCGACGACAGCGCCAGGTCGGGCCGGACGGCGCGCAGCCGTTCGACCAGGCGCAGATAGTCGGCCGCCTTGTGCTTGCGGTTCATCGCCGCCAGCATGCGGTCCGACCCCGACTGGATCGGCAGATGCAGGTACGGCATCAGGATCGGCAGCTCGCCATGGGCAGCAATCAGGTCGTCGTCCATGTCGCGCGGGTGCGACGTGGCATAGCGCAGCCGCAGCAGCCCGGGGATGGCGGCCAGTTCGCGCAGCAGCCGGCCCAGGCCCCAGCTGGACCCATCGGGGGCCTCGCCATGCCAGGCATTCACGTTCTGGCCCAGCAGCATGATTTCCCGCGTGCCCTGCGCCACCATCCGCCGCGCCTCGGCGATCACGCCGGCGGCGGGGCGGCTTTGTTCGGCGCCGCGGGTATAGGGGACGACGCAGAAGCTGCAGAACTTGTCGCAGCCTTCCTGCACCGTCAGGAAGCCGGTCACGCCCTGTGGCGCGGCGGCCTCGGGCAGGTGGTCGAACTTGTCCTCGGGCGGGAACTCGGTCTCGATCACCGCCCC
>CAYZKM010000890.1:0-1665 GCA_964478525.1 uncultured Bifidobacterium sp. | reverse complement strand
TCTTGCCGCCGCCAGCACCGCGATCGACGAGATCACCTGCTCCACCATCCACGGCTTCTGCCAGCGCCTGATCAAACCCTATCCGGCGGAAGCCGACATTGATCCCGGTGCCGCGGTCATGGATCGCAACCAGGCCGACCTCACTTTCCTCGAAATTGTCGATGGCTGGCTGCGCGAACGCCTGTCCGGCGGACAGGGCGGCATCCTCGCCGAGATGGTGCTGCACAGCCCCGGAGAAACCGTGGCGCTCATCCATAAGATCGCCGAAAACCTGCGCCGCCGCCCCACGCTCGCGGCCCCGACTGTCTCTCCACTTAACGGCCACCTCACGGCGTTCCGGCAAGCCACGGCAGATTTCGCGAGCTTCATGGATGGCACAGCGGCGGCCGAGCAGGAAACGGTGACGATCGTCGAACGGCTGACCGAAATGGCAACCGCCGTGGCGAACGGTCCCGATCCCGCTACGTCCGCGGGCCTCGTTCGGCTCCTGACCACGCGGCCCCACCCGGACCTTTGCACCAAGACCGGCACCTTCGCCTCCTACCGCAAGAAGGGCAAATGGGCTGCCACCGCCAAACAAGCCGGCCTCTCCAAGGCCGACGGCGACCGGCTGAACGACGCGGCCGAGACCCACTACACCGCCTGTTGCGACGCCTGGTTCGCGTTGGCGCAAGCCGTCGCCGGCCATGCGTTGGCGGCGCTGATCGACGAAGCGCATTCGATCCTGCGACGCTATCGCGTCCACAAGCGCGCCAGCGCCCAACTCGATTTCGACGATCTCATCTTCGCCGCGCGCGACTTGCTGCGCGACCACGATGCCGTGCGCCAGGCGCTAGGACAGCGCTTCGCCCATGTCCTCGTCGACGAGTTTCAGGACACCGATCCCCTGCAAACCGAAATCTTCTGGCGGCTGTGCGGCGAGCCGGTCGATGGCGATGACGACTGGACCCGCTTCCAAATCCGGCCGGGCGCGCTCTTCCTGGTCGGCGACCCCAAGCAGGCGATCTATCGCTTCCGGGGCGCCGACGTCGGCGCCTATGTGCAGGCGCGCGACGCCTTCCGCGCCCAGGACCCCGGCAGCCTTCTGTCGATCTCCACCAATTTCCGCTCCTGCGCCTCGATCCTCACCTTCGTCAACGAGCGCTTCGAGGCCGTGCTCTCGGCCGATGGGCAGCCGGGCTTCACCGCTCTCGACCCGTTTCATGATGACCGGGGCGGCCTGTGCGTGGCGGCCCTCGACATCGCCGTGGCCGACGAAAACGGCAAGGCCAGCGCCGAACAGCAGCGCGACGCCGAAGCCGACGCCATCGCCGAGCTGTGCGCCCGGCTGATCGAAAGCCATCCCATCATCGACCGTCGCAGCGGCGCCGAGCGCCCCTGTCAGCCAGGCGACATCGCCTTGCTGGCGCCAACCGGCGCGGAGCTATGGCGCTATGAAGAAGCCTTGGAACGCCGCGGCATCCCCGTGGCGACCCAAGCCGGCAAGGGGCTGTTCCGCCGCCAGGAGGTGCAGGATCTGATCGCGCTGACCCGCGTTCTGGCCGACCGCCGCGACACGCTGGCGCTCGGCGCGCTGCTGCGCGGGCCTCTGGTCGGACTCACCGAAGAAGACCTGCTGGACATCATCTGGGGACTTCCGCGCTCGGAGGAACAGCCGGATCGGAT
>CAYZKM010000889.1:0-1666 GCA_964478525.1 uncultured Bifidobacterium sp. | reverse complement strand
CCGAAATCCAGATGATCTTCCAGGACCCGTTCGGTTCGCTCAATCCGCGCATGACACTGCTGGACAATGTGGGCGAGCCGTTGCTGGTGAACGGGCTGCGCAACCGCCACGAGCGCGCCGACCGCGTGGCCGAGCTGCTGCGCCTGGTGGGCTTGCGGGCGGAGTTCATGCACCGGTTTCCGCACGCGTTTTCCGGCGGGCAGCGCCAGCGGATCGGCATCGCCCGCGCGCTGGCCACCAACCCGCGGCTTGTGGTGGCAGACGAGCCGGTGTCGGCGCTGGATGTCTCGGTCCAGGCGCAGGTCCTGAACCTGCTGCTGGAGCTGCAGGCTCGGCTGAAGCTGACCTTCCTGTTCGTGGCGCATGACCTGTCGGTGGTGCGCCACATCTCGGACCGCATCGCGGTGATGTATGTCGGGCAGCTGGTGGAGCTGGCGCCGACGGATGCGCTGTTCGCCCGCCCGCGCCATCCGTATACGGCGGCGCTGATGCGCGCGGTGCCGGTGGCGGACCCGCGGGTGCGCGTCGATGACGGCATCCTGGGCGGCGAGGTGCCAAGCCCGGCGGCACCGCCGGAGGGGTGCTATTTCCATCCGCGCTGCCGGTTCGCCGAGGATCGCTGCCGCCAGCAGGCGCCAGCGTTGCGTGAGGTCGCGCCGGGGCATTTCTCGCGCTGCCATCTGGCGGAGCAGATGGCGGGTCAGGGCTGATTCCTCACGGGGCATGGGGTTGGACCGCACGAAAAACCGATTGGACCCTGTAGAAATTCTTCATATGTTCCAGATTACCCCGGCACCCCCGGCCGAGGCAACGGTGCCGCGCGCCTTGCCGCACGCCGGACACCGCCGGTAGGATCGGCCGGCGCACGCAGGTCCCGCCTCGACGCGGGCCGGCCAATCATGAACCGGACTGGAAACGACCATGACCCCACGCCCGATCTCGGCCGATTCCCATATCACCGAGCCACCCGATTGCTACCGCGCCTTCATCGACCCGAAATTCCGTGACCGCGCCCCGCATATCGTGCGCGACGACCGGCTGGGCGATATCTATGTCGTCGAGGGGATGAAGCAGACCATCCCGCTCAGCCTGATCTCGGCCGCCGGCATCGACCCGGCCATGCTGCGCAAGGATGGCGCGCGGTTCGAGGATCTGCATCGCGGCGGCTGGGATCCCAAGGCGCGCATGGCGGACCAGGATCGCGACGGGGTCGGGGCCGAGGTGATCTATCCCTCGGTCGGCATGGTCCTGTGCAACCACAAGGACCTCGACTACAAGCAGGTCTGCTTCGAGGCCTACAACCGCTGGCTGGAAGGGTTCGTCTCGTCTCAGCCCGACCGGCTGATCGGGCTTGGCCAGACCGCGATCCGCACGGTCAAGGACGGCATCAAGGATCTGGAGCGGATCAAGGCGGCCGGCTTCCGCGGCGTGATGATGCCCGGCAATCCCGGCGAGTCCGACTATGACGATCCGATCTACGACCCGTTCTGGGAAGCCTCGGTCGCGCTGGATCTGCCGCTGTCGTTCCACATCCTGACATCGTCGGCCGATGCCGTGAACCGCCCGCGCGGGCCCAAGGTGAGCAGCTTCCTGACCATCATCCGCGGCTGCCAGGACATCATCGCCATGATGATCATGAGCGGGGTGTTCGCCCGCCATCCGCGCC
>CAYZKM010000888.1:0-1674 GCA_964478525.1 uncultured Bifidobacterium sp. | reverse complement strand
AATCCCGAACGGGTGTCGATGCCGGATTTCGACATCGATTTCTGCATGGAAGGCCGCGACCGGGTGATCGAATACGTCGCCGAGCGTTACGGCCGCGACCGGGTTTCCCAGATTGCCACCCACGGTAGCATGGCAGCCAAGGCGGTGGCGAGCGCCGAGGCCTTCCACCAATGCCTGCAGGACGATCCTCCTCAGATCGTCGTGCTCGACCTGCAACTGGGCGACACGGACGGCGTCCAGCAGCTTCGTGTCCTGGCCGACCGCCACTATACCGGGTCACTGGTGCTCATGAGCGGGTTCGATATCCGCGTGCTGGAAACCGCCGGCAACCTGGCGCACGGGCTTGGCCTGAAACTGGCCGGCGTGCTGGAAAAGCCGCTGCGGGTGAACGAGCTGGAGGCAATGTTCACACAGCTCAAAGCCGCGGATATGGCAATGTCCAACGCTCGGCTGCGGGAAGCGATGGACAATGACGAGCTGATGCTGGAGTTCCAGCCGATCGTCGTGCGCAAGCCGAAGACATTGAAGAAGCTTGAAGCCCTGGTCCGATGGGAGCATCCGGTGCTGGGCCTGATCCCGCCTGGGGAGTTCCTGCCGCGGGCGGAAAGCGACCAGGCGACGATCGATGCGCTGACCGACTGGGTCGTCTCGGCCGCCGCCGAGGCATATCAGGTGCTGGGCGAGCTGGGCGTCGTGGTGCCGCTGTCGGTCAACATCTCGACCCAGAACCTGCACGACCTGACCCTGCCCGACCGGATCGAGCAGCGGCTGCGCGCGGAACGGATGCCGGCACGCCATCTGTGCCTGGAGGTCACCGAAAGCGCTGCATTCAAGGATGTGGTGCAGAGCATGGACATCCTGAGCCGGCTGCGGCTGAAGGGGATCGAGCTATCGATCGACGATTTCGGCACCGGCTACTCGTCGCTGAAGCTCCTGCGCCAGATGCCGTTCTCGGAGATCAAGATCGACAAGGCGTTCATCGTGGATGTCACGCGATCGCGGGATTCCCGTGCGATCGTGAAATCCATCAGCGACCTGGCGACGAACATGGAAATGGGCTGCGTGGCCGAGGGCGTCGAAACCGAGGAAACCGCCGATCTTCTGGAACAACTGGGTGTGCAGATGCTGCAGGGCTATGTCATCGCCCGCCCGATGCCGATCGAGGCCGTGCCATCCTGGCTGGCGATCTGGCAGAACGACGGCGTGGTGCCGCCACCGGCCCCGCCGGTCCGGCAGACGCCCGACGAAACCGATGCCGCCGTGACGGCCGGGGATCACGCCGCGGCCGAGGCACCCGCGCCCGACCACGCCGACAAGCCCGCCGCCAGCCTGGCCGCGCAATTATCGCCGCGCCAGCTGGAGGTGATGAAGGCGCTGTCGGACGGGTGTTCGGTAAAGGAGATCGCACGGCGCCTGGACATCAGCGTCGGCACCGTGAAGGTGCACCTGTCGCTGGCCTACTCGGCACTGGGCGCGCGCAACCGGGTCGAAGCCGTGATGCGGGCTGGGCTGCATGACTGACGCAAAGCCACGGCCCGCCCCGCCGTCCGATCAGTAGGACCGCGGCATGCCCAGCACGTGCTGGCCGACATAGCCGAGAATGAGGTTCGTCGAGATCGGCGCGATCTGATACAGCCGCACCTCGCGCCATTTGCGCTCGATCTCGTATTCCCG
>CAYZKM010000887.1:0-1675 GCA_964478525.1 uncultured Bifidobacterium sp. | reverse complement strand
GGCGCTGTTGCTGACGGGGCTGCTGGCGAGGATTACCCGGTCTACCATGCTGGAAGTGCTGCGTCAGGATTACATCCGCACGGCGCGTGCCAAGGGCCTCCCGGAGCGCCGCGTGGTGCTGCGCCACGCGCTGGCCAATGCGTTGATTCCGATCACGACGGTCATCGGTATTATCGTCAGCCTGCTGATCTCGGGCTCCGTCGTGACCGAAACATTATTTTCCATCCCCGGCATTGGACAGTTGCTCACGCAGGCGGTCCTGAACCGGGACTATCCGATGGTGCAGGGCGGCCTGCTGATCACCACGGCACTGCTGGTGCTGATCAACATCGCCGTCGACGTCTGCTACGCCCTGTTGGACCCGCGGGTGCGGTATTGAGCCGCCCACGACGAAGCCTGGGTGTCCTGCGCCGCCTGCTCCATCACCGCCTGTTCCTGCTCGGCGCCGCGCTGTTCGGCATCATCCTGATGGCGGCGCTGCTGGCCCCGCTCATCGCACAGGTTGACCCGAACAAACTGTCGATGCGCAACAAATTCCAGCCGCCATCCATGAACTACGTGTTCGGCACGGACAATTTCGGCCGCTCGCTGTGGTCCAGGGTGATCTGGGGGGCACAGCTATCCATGTTCATCGGCGGCGCCGTGGTGGCGATCAATGCCGTGGCTGGCACCGCCATCGGCGCCATTGCGGGCTATTTCAGGCCGCTCGACAACATGCTGATGCGCATCAACGATGCGCTGATGGCGTTTCCCGCCGTGCTGCTGGCGATCGCCGTCACCGCCGTGCTGGGACCATCCGTCAACGACGTGATCATCGCTCTGGCGATTGTCTATACACCGCGCACCGCACGCATCGTGCGATCTTCTGTGATTGTGCTGCGGGAAATGGAATACGTGCAGGCCGCGCGTGCCGCCGGGGCAGGGGACTGGCGCATTCTGCGCCGGCACATCCTGCCCAACGCCATGGCGCCGTTGCTGGTGCAACTGTCCTTCCTGTTCGCCTATGCCGTGCTGACCGAGGCGACATTGTCCTTCCTGGGCGTTGGTGCCGTGCCGCCAACCCCGACCTGGGGCAACATCATGGCCGAGGGGCGGCAATACATGACCGACGCGCCCTGGATCATCACCATTCCGGGCGCCGCACTGATGATCACCGTCCTGGGCCTGAACCTGCTGGGCGACGGGCTGCGCGACGTGCTGGACCCACGGCTGAGGATTCAGCAATGACCCTGCTGTCGGTCGAACACCTTACCACCGCCTTCCGTACGGAACGCGGCGAAGTCACCG
This sequence comes from uncultured Bifidobacterium sp., assembly GCA_964478525.1. GTDB lineage: Bacteria > Pseudomonadota > Alphaproteobacteria > Acetobacterales > Acetobacteraceae > Rhodopila. The sequence goes on along the minus strand of CAYZKM010000887.1, from coordinate 388 downwards.
CGATCGAGGACATCTCCTTCACGCTCGACCGCGGCGAGGTCATGGGCATCGTCGGCGAGTCCGGCTGCGGCAAGAGCGTCACCGCGCTGGCGATCATGGGCCTGCTGCCAATGCCGCCGGCGCGCATCCTGGGCGGCAGCATTCGTTTCGACGGCACCGACCTGCTGACGCTGTCCGACAAGGCCATGCAGCGGCTGCGTGGCCCTGGAATCGCCATGGTTTTTCAGGAACCGATGACTTCGCTGAATCCGGTCTTCACCATCGGCGACCAGATCATCGAAACCATCAAGGCGCATGAGCGAATCTCCGAACGCGACGCCTTCGCGCGAGCGTGCCAGATGCTGGAGAAGGTCGGCATTCCCTCTGCCGCGACACGGATGACCGATTA
>CAYZKM010000886.1:0-1682 GCA_964478525.1 uncultured Bifidobacterium sp. | reverse complement strand
CACATCCTCTCTCCTCGGAACCGGAGGGACAATCTCTTTGGAAGCGATAGCTAGCCTCACGAGAGTCGGGGTTTCGGGCCGCTGGTATTACATCCAGCGGTTGACGAAGCGGCGGTTCGGCCCGCATCGTTTCCGGCACGCGATCGCCATATCCGCCGTCCTGCGCGATCCCAGCCATCCCGGCCTCGCCAGCGGCGTGCTCGCCATCTCCAACCAGACCACCCAGAAGAGCTATACCCTCGCCGGGCAGTCACAGGCCATGATGAGCTACGACCAGCTGTTTGAGCGGCGACGAAAGGCAACTGCAGCAGCGCGGCAGACCGACCAGGTCGGTGAACGCGTGATGCGGCGGGTATTTGCGGCATCAAGCTGAAGAGGCCGAAGATCAACAGGGGACGAGCGGTTCGTCATGATCCTCGCTCCTCTCCGCGGCCGTCAGGCCGCAGTGGCGCAGGGAAATCCACTTATCGTGTTGTCCGATTTTTTCAGACCACCTCTTTTCATTATGGAAGCTCAAACAAGGGCCGCATGTACTCGATACGCACGAGTGACCCCTGGCGAAAGTATACGGTATATCGCGCGCCTAGCGGAGCTTCCGTTGATACACTAAACGACCATATATCATATCTCGACATCATGGTCTGCATGGCTTCCGTCTGATCACTGAGGAGAGAAACAGTGTAACGCGGGTGGACTCTTGGAAATGCAACCAAGCGGTGATTCGATCTGATTCGAATTTTGATCTCTTTAAGTAGCTCCACCACCGACATGCCGAGACTTCCCCACAACTCCTCACGCTCCGCTGGAACAGAGCGCTCAATTGATACGACCTTTCCGTCCGTCAGATAAAATACAACTGTGTATCCGTGATCGCCGGACACCTGGATTCCATCGATATTCAGGATATCAGGTATTTTCAAATTGTTATTATAAGTCATTGTGAAATAGGGAGAAGGAGCAGGCACAACGTATTGGACGCCAAGATTCATAATTCTCAGCATCACTTTTTCCTTTGTCATGCCGATTTCAAAGCCATTCAGGTCGCCATAGGTGACTGTCTTTTTCTCGGTCGTTGCCCATTCAACCGTAGATCCCACAAAACTCAGCCACGGGATCTGTGAAAGCAGCAGGACGCATACGATAACGGCAATCATTGCGATAGGCGTCCTCATGGTCGGTCACCACTACCCCACGCTCCGGAGACGGAGGGGGGCACTCCTCCGGCTCCTCTGAGAATATTGAATGCAGCGGAATTTGAGTTCGGCCCCAAAACCGCGTCATACGGCCGTTGGCTATAGCCTTCGCCTGAGGTGGTAACTTTTCCGTCGAAGTCCGGTTGACTCACATTTGGCGGAGGCGGAATGTTATGGTGCTGATCGTTAAGGCCTGGATTCATGAATGAATTTCTGTCATTCTTGTAAGTCGGATTGTCCTGCGGTGTTTGGCTTGGAGCAGTTCCACCGCGCGGGAGCGAAAACTGCGCGTCGATTACCTTAAACAAATTCTCGCCGGTACACGGGTCTCTGAACCAATGCCAAACAAACACAGCGCAGTGCAGATACCCGGCTCTTCCCAAGATCGAGTTAAGAGGGCGACAAATCATTGTTACCTCTAGGTCCTGTGGACACTAGCCCGGATTTCTCACACGATATAGGTGCATCGGGGCTCTGCATCAGCGAAAG
>CAYZKM010000885.1:0-1685 GCA_964478525.1 uncultured Bifidobacterium sp. | reverse complement strand
CGCTGTTCGACGCGCTCCCCGCCCCCACCCCGCTCGCTGCCGACCCGCTCGGTGCCGACCTGGCGCCGGCGGGCCATGGCGCCGAGGGACATCGCGCGCGGATGCGCGAACGGCTGCTGACCGCCGGGCCCGAGGCGCTGGCCGACCACGAGATGCTGGAGATGATGCTGTTCCTCGCCCTGCCCCGGCGGGACACCAAGCCGATCGCGCGCGCGCTGCTGGCCCGGTTCGGCGGTTTCGGCCCGGTCCTCTGCGCCCCGGTCAACGATCTGCTGGCCGTCGGGGAGCTGGGCAAGGCCGGCGCGGCGGCGCTGAAGCTGGTGCAGGCGGCCGCGGTCCGGATGCTGCGCGCCACCGCCGCCGATCGCCCGGTGCTGGAGAACTGGGACCGGATGGCCGCCTACCTGACCGCCGCGCTGGCGCATGAACGGGCGGAACAATTCCGCGTGCTGTTCCTCGACAATCGCAACCGCCTGCTGGGCGACGAGGTCCTGGGCCGCGGCACGGTGGACCAGGCGCCGGTCTACCCGCGGGAGGTGGTGAAGCGGGCGCTGGAGCTGCACGCCACCGCGCTGATCCTGGTGCACAATCACCCCACTTACGCTTTTTGATCACGCTCGATCACGCTCAAGCATACTGAAACACTGATAAATTCGCGATTTTTAGCCCTTGCGCACAGGGGGCGGTTTTGGCAAATTGGGGGCTGTAAGAGGGGTAATAAACGGCCTTCCGCTCCCAGCTAGCGATCCCTGTTCTCCCCGACCGATCCCCGTTCCGGAAGGAGGAAACACCATGGCCGCGCTCACCGATTCCACCATCCGACATGCGCTCAGGCGCGTCGAGGTCAGCCAGAAGCAGGAAAACCTCGCCGATGGCGAAGGACGCGGCACCGGCCGTCTCGTCCTCGTTCTCAAGCCCATGCCGAAGCGCGTCACCGCCGACTGGATGGCGCAGCAATGGCGCGACGGTAAGCGCACGAAGAAGAAGCTCGGCGCCTATCCCTCGATGTCGCTCGCCCAAGCACGCGAGATATTCAAGCGCGACTTTGCCGATGTCATCCAGAAAGGCCGGAGCATCAAGATCGCCACCGACACGCGCCCCGGCACGGTCGCCGATCTGTTTGAGGGCTATGTCGCCTCCCTCAAGGGCGCCGGAAAACCCTCTTGGAAGGAAACCGAAAAGGGTCTCAATAAGATCGCCGACACACTCGGACGCAATCGCCTCGCCCGCGAGATCGAGGCCGAGGAAATCATCGAACTGATCCGCCCGATCTATGAGCGCGGCGCGAAATCGATGGCCGACCATGTGCGCTCCTATCTCCACGCCGCCTTCGCTTGGGGCATGAAGTCCGACAACGACTATCGGCAACAGTCCGCCCGCCGCTTCCGCATCCCCTTCAATCCGGCGACGGGAATTCCGACTGAGCCCAAGGTTCAGGGCACCCGCTGGCTCGACGAGGATGAATTCGTCCAACTCTATCGCTGGCTCGAATGCCCCGATACGCCGGTCCATCCGTCCTATCCGCGTGCCGTGCAGATCATCATGCTGACCGGACAGCGCGTCGAGGAAATCGCGCGCCTGCATGTCGATCAATGGGACGCCAAGGAGCGGATCATCGACTGGTCCAAGACCAAGAACGATCAGCCCCATGCCGTTCCGGTTCCCTTGCTCGCCGCCGAACTGAT
>CAYZKM010000884.1:0-1685 GCA_964478525.1 uncultured Bifidobacterium sp. | reverse complement strand
CGCGCTGGGCACCGACACGCCGTATCGCGACCTGTTCGTCGCGCCGGCCCATGCGGTGGAGATCAACGGCCACCTGGTTGCCGCGGGGCTGCTGGTCAACGGCCTGACCATCACGCAGAACCCGGTGACGGCCGGCATCGAATGCGTCCACCTGGAGCTGGACGCGCATGACTGCGTCCTGGCGGACTGGGCGTGGGCCGAGACCCATCGCGGCCGCTCGGAGGCCGCTGCCCTGCCGCGCATCATCGCCCCCACCGATTCACGCCTGCCCGGGCTGCGCGCCGGCATCGCCCCGGCGCTGTCGCCATACGCCGCGGGCAGCGCGATGGCGGCGGTGCGCCGCTGGTATGTCGGGCGTGGCGGCCTGGCCGTCTGAACGGTCAGGGCGCTGCCGCCTCGACGATGAACAGCCGGGTGCTGGCCGATTTCTGACGCATCGGGATCGCCTGCTGATAGGCGGCGGATTCGTACCAGGCGCGGGCATCCTCGATGCTGTCGAACTGGACGATCACGATATCGCCGGCCGAGGGATGGCCTTCCCGCACATCCGGCCTGTCGCGCACGGTCAGGCGGGCCTTGTAGGGCACCAGGGTCGGCAGGGCCGCGGCGACGTATTCCTGGAAACCGGCGGGGTCGGTCACCTCGACCTCGGCGATGACATAAGCGGGCTTCGTTCCGGACATGGTCCTGCCTTTGCGTTGGAGTGCGCCGCGCCGTGGAGTGCGCCGCACCGTGGAGTGCGCCGGGCCGTGGCGACCGCGGCAGGGAAGGCGCGCCACCCCCCTGCGTCAACCCCCTTCCCGACCCGGCCCGAAGCCCGCACACTGCGGGAATGAACGCGCCACCACTCTCCCCCCGTATCCGCAACACTTTCGCGGCCCCGATTCCCACCGCCAAGGCCTGGGCCAACCGCTATGACGGGCGCGCCGGGCCGACGATCGATCTGACGCAGGCGGTGCCGGGGTATCCGACGCATCCGGACCTGGCCCTGCGGCTGGCCGAGGGCGCGGCGTCGCCGATCCAGGCGCGCTATGGCACCATCGACGGGGACGAGGCACTGCGCGCCGCGCTGGCCGCCGACATCAACCGCGTCTATGGCGCGAACCTGGATGCCGGCGATGTGGCGATCACGTCCGGCGCCAACCTGGCCTTCACCATGGCGATGACCGTGCTGTGCGGCGTCGGCGACCAGGTCATGCTGCCGGTGCCGTGGTATTTCAACAACGCGATGGCGCTGACCATGCAGGGCCTGGAAGCGCTGCCCTTGCCGTGCCGGGCCGAGGATGGGTTCGTGCCCGACCCGGACCGCGCCGCCGCGCTGATGACCGATCGCACGCGCGCCGTGGTGCTGATCAGCCCGAACAACCCGACCGGCGCGGTCTATCCGCCCGAGGTGATCGCTCGTTTCGCCGCGCTGTGCCGGTCGCGCGGGGTGTGGCTGATCGTCGACGAATCCTATCGCGACTTCCTGCCCGATGCCGCCCTGCCGCCGCACACCCTGTTCCAGGACCCGGACTGGCGCGACGGGGTGATCCATCTGTATTCCTTCTCGAAAGCGTATTGCGTGGCCGGCCATCGCGTCGGCGCCATGGCGTGCGGCCCGCGGGTGCGCACCGAGTTGAACAAGGTGCTGGACACGATGCAGATCTGCCCGCCGCGCGGGCCGCTGCCTGGCCTGACCTGGG
>CAYZKM010000883.1:0-1690 GCA_964478525.1 uncultured Bifidobacterium sp. | reverse complement strand
ACCACGCCCACGATCACGAAGGGCAGCAGGTAGTGCAGGCTGAAGAAGCGGTTGAGCGTCGGGTTGTCCACGCTGAAGCCACCCCACAGCCAGGTCACGATGTCCGGGCCGACCACGGGGACGGCGCTGAACAGGTTGGTGATGACGGTGGCGCCCCAGAAGGACATCTGGCCCCAGGGCAGCACGTAGCCCATGAAGGCGGTGGCCATCATCAGCAGCAGAATGACCACGCCCAGCATCCACAGCAGCTCCCGCGGGGCCTTGTAGGACCCGTAGTACAGCCCGCGGAAAATATGGATGTAGGTCACGATGAAGAACATCGAGGCGCCGTTCTGGTGCACATAGCGCAGCAGCCAGCCATAGTTCACATCGCGCATGATGTGCTGCACGCTTTCGAACGCCAGCTGCGTGTTCGGCTGGTAGTTCATCGCCAGGAAGATGCCGGTCGCGATCATGATGACCAGGTTCACCATGGCCAACGCGCCGAAGTTCCAGAAATAGTTGAAGTTCTTGGGAGTCGGGAAGACCCCGTACTCCTTCTGCATCATCGTGAAGATGGGCAGTCGCGAGTCGACCCAGTTGATCACCGGGTTCGCGAATTCGCTCTTGTGCAGGCCGGCCATGACGGATTCCCTATCGGCGTGGCTGGGATCAGCCGATCTTGATCTTCGTATCGGATTCAAACGCGTAGGGCGGCAGCGCCAGGTTCAGCGGCGCCGGTCCGTGACGCACACGCCCCGAGGTGTCGTAGACGCTGCCATGGCAGGGGCAGAACCACCCGCCATACTCGCCGCGCGGGTCCGAAGGCTTGTTGCCCAGCGGAACGCACCCCAGATGCGTGCAGATGCCAATCAGGATGATCCAGCGATCATGACCCGGCTTCACGCGCGCCGCATCGGTCTGCGGATCGAGCAGCTGGTTCAGCGGCGTGTCCTGGGCCGCCTTGGTCTCGGCCTCGGTGCGGTGGCGCACGAAGATCGGCTTGCCTTGCCACACGACGGTGATGCCCTGGCCTTCGGCGACCGGAGTCAGGTCGACATCGATCGACGACAGTGCCAGCACGTCCCTCGACGGGTTCATCGAATCGATGAACGGCCAGGCGATCGCGCCCGCACCGATTACGGCACCGGCGCCGGCTATCAACTGCAACAGGTCGCGTTTGGTAACGTCGGCCGAGTGGCCATGAGCGGCGGTAGCGGCGGGCGAATCAGCCATCTTCCCCTCGTACTTCCCCACCCGACGCGTATCGGATGGTCATGAATCCATTCGGACAGCCCCCGTCAGGCGTGGCTGTCCGCCGGCAGGTCACAAAACCTGCCAGTTGTACGTCGCTGTTGGCCGGGTGACCCCGATCGAAAGCACGCGCAGTCTAGAAGCGCATGGCGCCCTCTGCAATGTACCCCCTCCAACATCCTGTCATGACGGGCTACTCTGCCTCGGCCCAAGGGACAAGCCACCATGACGCCGATGCCGAACGATTCCTCTTTGCCTGTTGCACATGAAACGCTGAAAGAACCCGCCCGCTCCTGGTTCGAGTCCCTGCGCGACCGGCTATGCGCCGCCTTCGAGTCGATCGAGGACACGCTCGGCAATCCCCTCTCCGACCGCCCCGCCGGACGCTTCGCCCGCACCGCCTGGCAACGCCCGACACAGGATGGCTCGGACGGCGGCGGCGGGATCATGAGCGTGA
>CAYZKM010000882.1:0-1691 GCA_964478525.1 uncultured Bifidobacterium sp. | reverse complement strand
CAGGCCTTGTTGCGCGCGGCCAGGCGCTCGCGGTTGCAGGGGCCTTCGCCGCCCACCACGCGCCAGAACTCGCTCCAGTCGATCGGGCCGAAGTCGTAGCTCTGGCGTTCCTCGTTCCATGCCAGCTCCGGGTCGGGCACGGTCACGCCCAGGATCTCGGCCTGCGGGATGGTCGCGTCGATGAACTTCTGGCGCAGCGTGTCGTTGGAGACGCGCTTGATGCCCCAGCGCATGCTCTGCTCGGAGTTGGGCGAATCCTTGTCCGCCGGGCCGAACATCATCAGCGCCGGCCACCACCAGCGGTTCACCGCGTCCTGCACCATGGCCTTCTGCGCGGCCGTGCCCTGCTGCATCATCACCAGGAGGCTCTCGTAGCCCTGGCGCTGGTGGAAGCTCTCCTCGCGGCAGACGCGGATCATGGCCCGCGCATACGGCGCGAACGAGCAGCGGCACAGCGGCACCTGGTTCATGATCGCCGCGCCGTCCACCAGCCAGCCGATGACGCCGATGTCGGCCCAGGTCAGCGTGGGGTAGTTGAAGATCGAGCTGTACTTGGCCTTGCCCGACAGCAGCGCGGCGGTCATCTCGTCACGGCTCTGGCCGAGCGTCTCGGCGGCGGCGTACAGGTACAGGCCGTGGCCGCCCTCGTCCTGCACCTTGGCCAGCAGCGCGGCCTTCCGCCGCAGGCTGGGTGCGCGGGTGATCCAGTTGCCTTCGGGCAGCATGCCGACGATCTCGGAATGGGCGTGCTGGCTGATCTGGCGGATCAGGGTGCGGCGATAGGCGTCGGGCATCCAGTCATTCGGCTCGATGCGGTCCTCGGCATCGATCCTCGCCTGGAACCGCAAGGCGTCCGGGCTGGAGTCCGCAGCGGCGCTGTCGCGCTGGTTCAGAGCCTGGCTGTACATGGGCGGCAGTATGCGACCGCGGGGCGCGCGGGGAAAGCGGCAAACGGCGCGCTTCGGGTGTGGCTCGACTTCACGGCGACGGCGCCCTAGCGTTCGGGAAAACGACCATCGAGAGGATGCGATGCCAGGATCCGTGACCCGTCGCGACAGTCTCGTGCTGATGGCCTCGGGGCTGTTCGGCGCCCTGACCGCGCCGTCCCTTGCCGCGCCCGCCGGTACTCCCGCCGGTACTCCCACAGGTACTCCCACTGGCACATTCACCGTGGCATCGCATGTCTCGCTGGCGCCGATCTGGTTCGACCCGAGCGAGTCGGGCGGCGTGCCCAGCGCCTATATGCTGATCTATGGCATGCATGACGCGCTGGTGAAGGCGACGCCGGACGGGCCGGAAACGCCTGGCCTGGCCGAGAGCCACACGGTCTCGGCGGATGGGCTGACGCATGAATTCGTGCTGCGCGAGGGGGCGCGGTTCCATAACGGGGATCCGGTCACGTCCGATGACGCGAAGTTCTCGTTCGAGCGCTACCGGGGCCACGCGGCGAAACTGCTGCACGATGCCATGGCATCCGTCGAGACGCCCGATGCCCGCCGGGTGGTGTTCCGGCTGAAGCAGCCCTGGCCGGATTTCATGACGTTCTTCGTCGCCGCGACCGGGGCGGCCTGGGTGCTGCCGCGCAAATATATCGAGAAGGTGGGCGATGCCGGCTTCCGCAAGGCACCGGTCGGGGCCGGGCCGTTCCGGTTCGTTTCGGTCGATCCCGGCAACGAGCTGGTGCTAGAGGC
>CAYZKM010000881.1:0-1697 GCA_964478525.1 uncultured Bifidobacterium sp. | reverse complement strand
CGCCGGATCGCCGCCAGCATCAGGGTCAGCGCCAGCTCTGCCACCGCGCGGGCGTTGGTGCCGGGCAGGTTGCAGACCGGAATGCCGCGCGCCCTGGCCGCCGCCAGGTCGATCGTGTTCACGCCCACCCCGATCTTCTGGATCAGCTTCAGCCGCGGCGCGGCCGCGATCATCGCCGCGGTGCAGGGCTTCAGCACATGCCACAGCACATCGCAGCCCGGCAGCAGGCGGAACAATGCGTCGTCATCCTCCTCGGGGCAGGCGGTCACCGTCAGCCCGGGCACGCCGGCCAGGCGGGCAGCCAGGTCCGGGCCCGCTGCGAAGTGGAACAGGACGTTCATCAGCGGGACCGCCCCAGCACCGCCCCGCCGGCGAAGCGCGCCTTGCCGCCCAGGGCTTCCTCGACCCGCAGCGCCTCGTTCCACTTCGCCATCCGCTCGCTGCGGGTGAAGCTGCCGACCTTCAGCTGCCCCGCGCCCCAGCCCACGGCCAGGTGCACGATCGTGGTATCCTCGGTCTCACCCGACCGGGCCGAGACGATGGCGGCATAGCCGCATTCCTTCGCCGCGTCCCACGCTTCCAGCGTCTCGGTCAGCGTGCCGCGCTGGTTGGGCTTCAGCAGCACGGTGTTGGCCGACCGGCGCAGCGCCGCCTCGCGCACCCGCCCGGCATCCGAGACCAGGAAATCGTCGCCCACGATCTGCACCTTGCCGCCCAGCTGGCGGGTGAACTCGGCGAAGCCGTCGGGGTCGTCCTCGGCCAGCGGGTCCTCGATCGACAGGATCGGATAGCGGCCGATCCAGCCGGCCAGCATCCTGATCATGCCCTCGCTGTCCAGTTCGCGCTCCTCCAGCGCCAGCTTGTAGGTGCCGCCGCGGCCGAACTCCGACGCGGCGATGTCCAGCGCGATCCCCACCTGCGATCCCGGCTGGAACCCGGCCTTCTCGATGGCGCGAACCAGCGTGTCCAGCGCCTGCTCGTTCCGCTCGAACATCGGCCACCAGCCGCCCTCGTCGGCAACACCGGCCAGGGTGCCGGCCTCCTTCATCAGCGCGCCGGCGGCGCGATAGACCTCGGCGGTCCAGTCCAGCGCCTGCGCGAAGCTGTCGGCGGCCGGGCACATCACCATGAAGTCCTGGATGTCGACCCGCCGCCCGGCATGGGCGCCGCCGCCGAAGATCTGGATCTGCGGCAGGGGGATCAGGGTGGCGTCCGGCCCGCCCAGATAGCGATACAGCGGCTGGCCGGCGGCGGCGGCGGCGGCATGGGCGGCGGCCATCGACACCGCCAGCACCGCGTTGGCCCCCAGGCGCGACTTGTTGGGCGTGCCGTCCAGCGCGATCAGGCACTCGTCCAGCTCGGCCTGGTCGGCGGCATCCATGCCCACCACGCCGCGCGCGATCTCGGTGTTCACATGCCCGACCGCGCGGGTGACGTCATAGCCGCCGAACGCGGGGCCGCCATCGCGCAGGTCCAGCGCCTCGCCCGACCCGGTGGAGGCGCCGGCCGGCGCGATCGCCCGCCCGACCGCCCCGCCTTCCAGCAATACATCGGCCTCGACCGTCGGGCGCCCGCGGCTGTCCCAGACGCGGCGGCCGTGCACGAAGGCGATGCGGGTTTCGGTCATGCGGTCAGCTCCCTTGTCCATGCCTGGCGCACGGCGCCAAGCCGATCGGGCGGGGCGAGCAGCGCGTCGA
>CAYZKM010000880.1:0-1709 GCA_964478525.1 uncultured Bifidobacterium sp. | reverse complement strand
GCATATGTCGGTGCTGACAGCCAAGGTGGCCGGCGTGCGCCGGGTCGCCGCCTGCACCCCGCCGCTGAACGGCGTGCCCCCCGCGGCCACCATCGCCGCGATGGCGCTGGGCGGGGCCGACGAGATCTATCTGCTGGGCGGCATCCAGGCCGTGGCGGCGATGGGCCTGGGCACCGCGACCATCGGGCAGGTCGACATGCTGGTCGGCCCCGGCAATGCCTTCGTCGCGGAAGCCAAGCGGCAATTGTTCGGCCGCGTCGGCATCGACCTGCTGGCCGGGCCGACGGAAACCCTGATCATCGCCGACGACACGGCGGATGCCGAGATGTGCGCCACCGACCTGCTGGGCCAGGCCGAGCACGGGCCGACCTCGCCGGCGGTGCTGTTGACGAGTTCGGGGAAGATCGCCGGGGAAATCCAGGCCGAGATCGACCGCCAGCTCGCGGTCCTGCCCACCGCCGAGATCGCCGGCGCCGCCTGGCGCGACTATGGCCAGGTGATCCTGTGCGACACCGATCAGGAATTGCTGTCCGAAGCCGACCGTATCGCGTCGGAACATGTGCAGGTGCTGACCCGCGACCCGCAATGGTTCCTGGACCGCATGGTGAATTACGGCGCGCTGTTCCTGGGCAAGGAGACCAACGTCGCCTATGGCGACAAGGTGATCGGCACCAACCACACGCTGCCGACCAAGCGCGCCGCCCGCTACACCGGCGGGCTGTGGGTGGGAAAATTCCTGAAGACGGTGACGTATCAGGAGGTCAGCCCCGAGGCGACGGCGATGATCGGCGAATACTGTTCCCGCCTGTGCGCCATTGAAAACTTTGCCGGCCACAAGGAACAGGCCGATCTGCGGGTGCGGCGCTACGGCGGGAGGAACAGTTCCGTTCCGGCCTGAACCGGAAGGCGTTTGCCGCTCCCTTGGGTACCCGATACAAGCGGAGCGGCAGCCTGAAGGATTCCTCGTGCGATATCTGGTTTGGATGGTGCTTGCAGCCTGGTGTGCCATCGCTGTGCTACCAGCACCGGCGCGGGCGGACGACAAGGCCGTGACCGCACAATTGCAGCGCCTGATCGACACCTACGTGAAAGAGCGCACCGCGATCGAGGGCATCTCGGGTATCGCGCTGCGCGTCGACCGCGGCAGCGGCAAGCCAGTCATGGCGCTGTTCAGCGGGACCGATGGACGGCAGCCGTCCCGCCCAATCGGGCCGCGGACGCTGTTTCAGATCGGCAGCAACACGAAACATTTTACCGCCGCGCTGATCCTGCGTCTCGAGGCGGACGGCATCCTCAACATCGACCAGACACTCGGCCAGTGGCTGCCGCAATACACCGCGTGGAGTAACGTGACGATCCGCTCCCTGCTGAACATGACCGCACCAATTCCAACCTATTCTGAAACGGTCTCGATCGGCACGATCGTCGCAACCGAGCTGAACCACCAATTCGCGCTGTCCGACCTCGTCGCGGCGGTCGACCCCGGCAACGGCCAGAAATTCCCGCTTCCCACCGGCTGGTTCTATTCCAACACCAACAACATCCTCGCGGCAATGATCATCGAGGCCGCGACGCAGCAACCCTTCCAGGACGTGCTGCAGGCGAAACTGCTGCGCCCGCTGAACCTGCAGGACACGTACTACGCCCGCGGCGCCTATCCCGAGGCGGTGCTAGCACGCGTACCGCGCGGCCTGTATCAGAACCAGGCC
>CAYZKM010000879.1:0-1718 GCA_964478525.1 uncultured Bifidobacterium sp. | reverse complement strand
TGTCATTGGCACTTGAGATTTGACCCGATAACGGCGGTATCATGCCGGGCAAAAGATGGGTCTTTACCACGCGTGTCGAGCCTGTTTCGCCCCCCTACGACCTGGAAGGGTCTGGTGGAGGCGCCGGGCACTGCCCCCGGGTCCACAACGCTTATTCCAACCACCGTTTATCACCATAGTCAGCAAGCTGACGGACCAGATATAGGCCCTCGTCGTCCCGGATGGAAGTGGGGTGGTGGGATTAGGCGCGGACCGGACCCGTCATGACGGCGGGGCACCAGGATGCTAAGGACCGGTCCATGACCGCGAACCCGCCGCTCACCCCTGCACAAGCCGCCGAAATCGCCGCCCAGCGCGCGCAATCCGCCGCCACCGCCAGGCCGACCGTGCCGGCCCTGGAGGCCATGCTCTACACCGCCGTCCCGGTGCTGGACCACGGCTTCGTCCGCGTGATCGACTACATGGGCGACGATGCCGCCATCGTGCAGGCCGCCCGGGTCTCCTATGGCCGCGGCACGCGCCGGGTGTCGGAAGATGCCGGGCTGATCCGCTATCTGATGCGCCACCGCCACTCGACCCCGTTCGAGATGTGCGAGATCAAATACCACGTCAAACTGCCCATCTTCGTCGCCCGCCAATGGATCAGGCACCGCACGGCGAACGTGAACGAATACTCGGCGCGGTACTCGATCCTGGACCGCGAGTTCTACATCCCCGCCCCGCACCACCTGGCCGCCCAGGCGACCACCAACCGTCAGGGGCGCGGGGCGGTGCTGGACGGCGACGAGGCCGCCGAGGTCCTGCGCCTGCTGCGCGACGACGCCACCCGCACCTATGACAACTATGCCTGGATGCTGAACGAGGACGAATCGGGCGCCAGGCAGGACGAATCCCGCCAGGGCCTGGCGCGCGAGCTGGCGCGGATGAACCTGACGCTGAACACCTATACGCAATGGTACTGGAAGACCGACCTGCACAACCTGTTCCACTTCCTGTCGCTGCGCGCCGACGCCCATGCCCAGTACGAGATCCGGGTCTATGCCGAGGCCATGCTGGCCACCGTCGATGCCTGGGTCCCGCTGGCCGCCGCCGCCTTCCGCGACTATCGCCTGGGGGCGGTCACGCTGTCGGCGCAGATGCTGGCCGTGGTGCGGCGCATGCTGGCCGGAGAAGCCGTCGATCAGCCCGCCAGTGGCCTCAATCGCCGCGAATACGCCGAACTCATGGCCGCGCTCGGCCGCACCTGACCCCGCGTCACCGGCGTTAACACTTCCTTCGCATTTCCCGGCCATCCTGGCATCCGGTTCATCCGGATGGGGATCGGGACATGCGATGGCGGGTCATGGATCTGGAGATCACGCCCGGCGACCTTATCCTGGGCAGCATTGCGAACCGCCGGTTCGCGGTGACGTTCCTCGCTCGCCTCCGCATTCAGGAGCGCACCGCCATCCTGTCGGACCTGCATGTCCAGGGCCATGGCCGGAATGCGATGGGACCGGGGGCGCTGATCAGCATGGCCCACGCATTCCAGGAGGTTCTGGATGTCGACCAGCTTGCCATTGAAGGCGCGGCTCGCGCGGCGCATGCGGGTCCGGGACGCCGCTCCGCCCCCGTCCTATTCCGCCGGGGCCGAGGCGTTGGTGCTGCGGCGTGAAACGGCACTCGACCGCCCGATCGATGTCGCCCACCGCCTTCGCGCCGCCGGGCTGACCCTCGGT
>CAYZKM010000878.1:0-1719 GCA_964478525.1 uncultured Bifidobacterium sp. | reverse complement strand
TTCGTGGCCGGGCAGACCGAGGATGTGCCGGAAGTCAGTTCTGACCGGCGCGCCGATGTTGCGGAACTGGCGCCCGGCATCCAGCGCGTCATCCTGCGCTACGGCTTCATGGAAAGCCCCAACATTCCGCGCGAACTCGAAGACCTGACCGAGTCGATTGGCGCCCGCGCCTCCCAGGCCAGCTACTTCCTGGGCCGCGAGGTGCTGGTGCCCGGCCTCGCGCCGAAGCTGCCCTGGTGGCGGCGGATGCTGTTCCTGTTCATGGCGCGCAACGCCGTACCGGCGACCGAGTTCTTCCGTATTCCCAGCGACCGCGTGGTGGAGCTTGGGGTGCGGATCACGATCTGACCTCTGGCAGCAAGCCCAGGGACCGGGCCGCGCCGCAGCCGGTTTGCTCGTGCGCCACGTCCAGTCGCCGGAATGGTAGATTCAGGGCACCGTCGAGCAAACCGGTTCTCTTTCGAGCCGTTTTCGTGGGTACCAGGGACCCGTCATGTCCGAACTGCGCGCTGATCTCCTCCGCCGCATGCTGACCCAGGGAACGATCCTGTTTGTCCTGCTTGCGGTGCTGTTGTTCGGCGTCGCCGGCACGTTGCGCTGGTGGCAGGCCTGGCTGTTCCTGGCGATCTATCTGGCGTGGACCATCTGGTTGTCGGCGTGGCTGCTGCGGCATGACCCGGCACTGCTGGAGCGCCGCATGCGCGCCGGCCCGTGGGCCGAGACCCGGCCGGCACAGCGCTGGATCATGAGCGTCACGACGGTCGGGTTCATCGCCTTGATCGTCGTTCCCGCCCTGGATCGCCGCTTTGGCTGGTCCGCTGCGCCCGGCTGGCTGGGGCTGCTCGGGGACGCGCTGTTCTGCCTGGGCCTGATGGGAATCACGGCGGTGTTCCGCGTCAACGCCTTCACCGCCGCCACGGTCGAGGTGATGCCGGGACAGACTGTCATTAGTACGGGCCCGTACGCGATTGTCCGTCACCCGATGTATGCCGCGGCGACCGCTATGCTGGCCGGGATTCCATTGGCGTTGGCGTCCTGGTGGGGGCTGCTGCTGATGATCCCGCTCGCGCCTGCCCTGGTCTGGCGCCTGCTCGACGAGGAACGCATGCTGGCGCGCGACCTGCCGGGCTACACCGGATATATGCAGATGGTCCGTTACCGGCTGATCCCAGGGATCTGGTAACTACCGCTGCTACTGGCTTGGGCCTTCGGCTGCAACGCTGACAGGATAGCCGGCGCCAGCAGCCTGTCGGCCACGTAGCGCGACGCCCGTGGCGTCAGATGGCCGTAGTCCGATGCGACAATGTCCTCAAGCCGGTCCTGCCCAAGATAGGTCAGGCAACCGCCAGCGTCGCACATCAAGTCGATAACCGACAGGTAGAGCAGCTTTGTCGACTGGCCGTAACGGCGCTTCAGTTCGCGGTCATCCGCCAGGACGTCGTCGATCAGACCGTAGGACAGGCGCTGCGGTGGCTCAGGCCAATAGTGCCGCGCCAGGATGTGGTTCAGGTGCCGATCCCATTGCGGCACCGGCCCGACCAGGATCACCTTGCGCACCCCCATCGCCTGCAGGCCGGCAGCCACCGCCTCCCAATCCGTCGCCAGGTGGCCGCGCCGCTGCGCCAGCACCACCACATCCGGCCGCACCTGGGGAATCCGCTCCCGCGCGAACCGCAGGGACCGCGCGCAGGCTGGCTGGTCGGGACGGGTCTCATCGCC
>CAYZKM010000877.1:0-1721 GCA_964478525.1 uncultured Bifidobacterium sp. | reverse complement strand
CACATCCTCTCTCCTCGGAACCGGAGGGACAATCTCTTTGGAAGCGATAGCTAGCGCGCGGCGCAGCCGGTCTCCGGCGCCGATCTGGCGATGATGTGGCGGATCGACGCGTTGCATCTGGAGTACCTGAAGACCAACGCCCGGCGGCCACATTCGCACCATGGCGGGCGGCCGCCGGATCAGATCTGGTTCACCTGCCTGCCTGCGATGGCGATGGCAGCCTGATCGGGCCTCCGCCAAGTGGGGGTTCACTCCGGCCGGCCTACGGCTCGGCTTGCGTTCACCCCACCTGGCGGCGCTGAAAAGAAAGATAGGAAACAGCGGGACGATCCATTTATGGAAACCGCTATGGCGTCCGACCAAGCGGGACCATCTCCCATATATGTTTCACGTGTAACCTCAGACGCTTGGCCTTCTTAGCCTGGATTTCTCACAAAGGATAGATGCATCGGACCTCAGATTCGGCGAAAGTTTTTCTGTGACAAAGACTTACCGCGAATCGGGGGATTGTCCCGATGCCAACGGAGTGTATCCCGGATCTGTTTGAATTCCCACGCGTCGCGAGCCGCGCGGTGGTCGCCGATTTCGGGGGCGGACGCATCAGCAGCGACACCGGCGCCCTGCTTTTGGGTGAGACGGATCGCGCCCTGAACCTGATCGCGCGTCTGGGCGCGTGCTTCACCGACCACCGGTCCGAGGCTTTCATCGAGCACAGTGTTGAAACTCTGTTACGCCAGCGCGTTGCCGGCATCGCACTGGGCTACGAAGACCTGAACGATCACGATACATTGCGCCACGATCCGGTTCTGGCCGTGCTGGCCGGCAAACTCGTGGCGCGGCGGAGCGATTGTGCGCCGCTGGGGGGCAAAAGCACGCTGAACCGCCTGGAACTAAGCCGCGAGGAACCGACCCGCTATCACAAGATCGGCGTCAGCCCGGCCGCGGTCGAAGCCCTGTTCGTCGATCTGTATCTGGATGCGCACACAACCCCGCCAGGGCGCATCACGCTCGATCTCGACGCGACGGACGATCCATTGCATGGGGACCAGGAAGGCCGCTTCTTCCACGGCTATTACGATTGCTACTGCTATCTTCCGCTCTACATCTTTTGCGGTCACCACCTGCTGGCCGCGACGTTGCGCCGTTCGAACGCCGACGCGGCCGCGGGGGCGAAAGAGGAGATCGCGCGCATCGTTGGCCGCATTCGCGCGCGCTAGCCCAAAGTACGCATTCTGCTGCGCGCCGATGGCGGCTTCTGCCGCGAAGAACTGATGGCGTGGGCGGAGGCGAACAAGGTCGATTTTCTGTTCGGCCTGGCACGGAACAAACGGCTTCAGGAAGAGATCGCCGGGGATCTGGACAAGGCGCGCGCGCTGTCGGAACGAACCGGCAATGCGTCTGGCTCGATGACGGCGAGACGCTGACCTATCTCCACGCCTGCGTCTCGACCAAGAACCGCCGTCGCTTTCTGGGTGAGGAGCGCTGAGTCATGGGCAACACCGGCGTCATCGACCAATTCTTGGGCGTCTTCACCAGCTACATCGACAGCGGCTTCGGCCTTCTCGGCGGCGAAGTCGGTTTCATCGCCACCACGCTGATCGTCATCGATGTGACTCTCGCCGCGTTGTTCTGGAGCTGGGGCGCCGACGAGGACATCATGGCGCGTCTCGTCAAGAAGACGCTGTTCGTCGGCGTCTTCGCCTACCTGATCTCCAACTGGA
>CAYZKM010000876.1:0-1723 GCA_964478525.1 uncultured Bifidobacterium sp. | reverse complement strand
GCGGCCAGAGCATGATCCCGCTGAGCGGAACCGTGGCAGCGGGTGAATCATGCGATCAGACACAGAGCATGATCACGCTGCGCGGAACCGTGGCAGCGGGTGAATCATGCGATCAGACAATAAGATAGCGCGTGCTGACCGTTTACGGTCAGCCGGAAAGCGCGCTAGACGGGCGGGCAAATCCGGAGAGCACGCATGACGACCGACGACACCCTGATCACCAGCCGCGACGGGCGTGTGGCCCGCATCCTGCTGAACCGCCCCAAGGCGCTGAACGCGCTGAACCTGGACATGGTCCGCGCCATGACCAGGGCGCTGCAGGAATGGCGCGACGATCCGCATATCCATGCCGTGGTGATCGAGGGCTCGGGCGATCGCGCGTTCTGCGCCGGCGGTGACGTGATCAACCTGCGTGAAGGCCAGATGTCGGGCGACCGCACCGAGGTCGAGGCGTTCTTCAGCGAGGAATACGCGCTGAACCTGATGATCGCCACCTATCCGAAGCCGTATATCGCCCTGATCGACGGCATCTGCATGGGCGGCGGCATCGGCGTGTCCGTCTATGGCCCGTATCGCGTGACGACGGAACATGCCTCGTTCGGCATGCCGGAAACCGCGATCGGCTTCTTCCCCGATATCGGCGGCACCTATTTCATGCCCCGCATGCCCGGCCAGATCGGCATGTATCTGGGCCTGACCGGGCTGCGCATCTTCGGTGCCGACGCCGTGCATTGCGGCTTCGGAACGCATTTCACCAGGCGCGAGGACCTGCCCGCCCTGTCCGCCGCGCTGGCCAAGGAAGGGCCGTCGGCTCTGGCGCGGTTCAACCGGACGCTGCCGGACTACTCGCTGGCGCCGCACCTGGCCGATATCGACCACTGCTTCAGCGCCGATACGGTGCTGGAAATGGTGCATAGGCTGGAGAAGCTGGAGGCCGATTGGGCCAAGGCGGCGCTGAAGGCGATGCGCACCGTGTCGCCCTCGGCCATGGTCTGGACGACCGAGGCGCTGCGCCGCGGCGCCGACATGACCCTGCCCGCGGCGCTGGATTTCGAGTTCCTGCTGACCCGCACCACGATGGCGCATCCCGACTTCGTGGAAGGCGTGCGCTCGCTGGTGGTCGACAAGGATCGCAATCCGAAATGGAACCCGCCACGGCTGGAAGACGTCGATCCCGCCCTGCTGTCACGGATCTTCAAGTAATACCGGGCAAGTAATACCGGGCGGCGCCGCGCGTGGGCCGGTCCCCGCGCGGGTCCGACCTACTTCGTCACCTTGAAGCGGGAGGTCTCGGGCCGGTCCTTCCATTCGGACAGCGCCCGCAGCGCTTCGTCCACGGATTCGACGCCGTACTTGATGTCGTCGCGCGAGTCCAGGTCGCGCGCCGGCGCCAGGCCGCGCGACACTTTCAGGATGGTCGGGTCGGCCTTCAACTCGTCCAGGGACTTGGTCATCAATTCCCGCAGAGCCTCTCGCGACAGGGGCCTACGCGGGGGCGATGTCGGCGCTGCCATCCTCGATCCCCATTCCTTCGATCGCATTCTGCTCGACCAGCCATTCCAGCAGCGGCGTGCTGCGCTCGGGTGGCGGCCAGGCATCCACGACATACACCGAATCGGTCAGCCGCGGGCCATTTTGCGGCGTGTCGGTGATCGATCCGTCGGTGCCGCGCACCAGCAGCTTGCCGAGCCGGTCGGTCATGGGTGCCTCGTGTGCCAATCTG
>CAYZKM010000875.1:0-1725 GCA_964478525.1 uncultured Bifidobacterium sp. | reverse complement strand
TGAGGAACTGATCGCGGCGGCGGCGGCATTGACCAATCCACCGGAGATGGGGCCGCTCTCCGCTCTGCTTGGGCGCCTGGTGACGCTGCGGCTGGAGCCGCTGCCGGAACGGCAGGTCCTGGCAGCCGTCAAGACTGCGACCGGCATCGCCGTGTCCATTCTGGCGAAACAGCTGGTTGAACTGCGCCGTCGCCTTAACACCACCGGCGATGTGACGCTGGCGCCGGTCCGGCCGCGCTGGTCGTCATTGCTCCGTCTCGACCCTGGCGGCACGCCCGAGCGGAACGAAGCCAACGTGCTCACCGCCCTCTCGCTCGACGCTGCCTTCACCGGCGCCATGGTGTTCGACGAGTTCAGCCAGGAAATCCAGATATCGCGCGCGCTCCCTTGGGACGGGGCCGACAGCGCTCTCCCGCGCCCCTGGGGCGAACCGGACGACGTGCGATGCGCCGAATGGCTGCAACGCCATGAAATCAATGTGCCCCCCGCCGTGGTAGGGCGTAGCGTCATCGCCGTCGCGCGCAACATCCGCGTCCATCCCGTGCGGGACTACCTCACGTCCCTGATCTGGGACGGCACACCACGGCTTGATACCTGGGCTGTCACCTACCTCGGGGCAACCGACACGAAGCTGAACCAAGCCTTCGGGAGCATGTGGATGATCTCCGCGGTGGCCCGCATCATGCGGCCCGGGGTCAAGGCCGACCACATGCTGATCCTGGAGGGGCCGCAGGGCATCCGCAAATCGACCGCCCTGAAGGTGCTCGCCTCGGACGCCTGGTTCACCGATGAACTGGCCGATCTGGGTTCGAAGGATGCCGCTCAGCAGATGCGGGGTGTCTGGATCATCGAGATGGCCGAACTGGACGCCATTGGCAGAGCGGATGTTTCCCGGATCAAGGCCTTCCTGTCGCGCACCACCGACCGGTACCGCCCGCCCTACGAACGTTACGTCGTCACAGTGCCCCGGCAGTGCGTCTTCGCGGGCAGCGTCAATCCCGACACCTATCTTCGCGACGAGACCGGCAACCGGCGGTTCTGGCCGCTGCGTTGCGGGGACATCGACCTGGATGCGCTGCGCCGCGATCGTGATCAACTTTGGGCTGAGGCCGTCACGCGGTTCAACGCCGGGGCCGTCTGGTGGTTGGAAGACAGGGAACTGGTTGCCCTGGCCGGTGTCGCACAGGAAGCACGCTATCAGCCGGATGCC
Source organism: uncultured Bifidobacterium sp. (assembly GCA_964478525.1). Lineage (GTDB taxonomy): Bacteria > Pseudomonadota > Alphaproteobacteria > Acetobacterales > Acetobacteraceae > Rhodopila. The sequence goes on along the minus strand of CAYZKM010000875.1, from coordinate 515 downwards.
TGGGACGCGTTAATCGAGCGCTGGCTGGTTTCAGAGAGGCAGCGCGTCAATCTCGGGACCGACTACCACCAGGACTGGCAGGATCGGTACGTCCTTCGGCCCGAGCCTCTGACGGACGTGTCGGTTGGCGAAATCCTTGAGCAGGTCCTTCGGATCGAACCGGGGAAGTGGACCAAGGGCGATCAGATGCGGGTCGGGACCTTTCTCAAGGCGAAGAAGTGGGCTCGCTACCGGACAACCGAGAAGCCGCGCGAATGGCGCTATGCGGCGCCCAAGGACGCGCCACGATGACATCCAAGGCACATGGCTTGTCCCACTGTCCCACCTGCGCCGTTTTCGGCCCGGAAGTGGGACACGAAAGGTCTCAGTCCAAGACAGCGCTTTTCTCAATCTGTCCCACTGTCCCACCTGTCCCACTGGGTATGAAAGGTCAATGTGAGAGATCAAAGGACGGGGAGAAGTACCTTTCGCATATAGGGTTTAGGAGGGCGTGTCTGAGTGGGACAGGTGGGACA
>CAYZKM010000874.1:0-1734 GCA_964478525.1 uncultured Bifidobacterium sp. | reverse complement strand
ATCGCTGTTCCTGCTGTTCAGCCAGACCAAGGTGCTGACCTCCGCCGCGCTGTGGACGCTGGTCGAGGAAGGCAAGGTCTCGTTCATGGACCGCGTGTCCGACCTGCTGCCGGACTTCGCCGCCCACGGGAAGGGCGAGATCACCCTGCAGGAGGTGATGACCCATCGCGGCGGCTTCCCGTCATCCAACGTGACGCAGGAGACCTGGACCGATCACGCGAAGATGCGCGCCGAGGTCTGCGGCTTCTCGCTGGAGTGGACGCCGGGGACGCGGCTGCACTATCACGGCCAGGCCGCGCACCTGGTGCAGGCGATGGTCATCGAGGCGGTGACCGGCCAGGATTACCGCGACGTGATCCGCACCCGCATCACCGAACCGCTGGGCCTGGACAACGACATCTTCGTCGGCGTGCCGGCGGCCGCGCAGCCCCGCTGCGCCGACACCTACGGGCGGGAGCCGCGGGAGAACACCGCCGCATTCCGCGCCGCCGGCCTGCCCAGCGGCGGCGGTTATGCGACCGCGCGCGGCATGGCGGCGTTCTACCAGATGCTGGGCAATGGCGGGCGGCTGGGTGATCGGCGCATCGTCTCGCCACGGCTGCTGGCCTATGTCAGCCGCAACCACACGGGTGAGATGCCGGACCACGCGATGACCATGATCCCGATGCATCGCGGCCTCGGCCCGCATGTGCGCGGCGACAGCGACCGCATCCGCGGCCTGGGCACGATCGGCGCCCCCGGCACGTTCGGCCATGGCGGCGTCGGGTCGTCCTACTCCTGGGTCGACGGCGCGTCCGGCGTGTCGTTCACCTACCTGACCAACTTCGTCTCGCCCGATCCCTGGCATTCCATGCGGCTGGACCGGGTGTCGAACCTGGTGCACGCGGCGATTGACTGAAGCCAGCCCGCGGCTGGCGGGCGACTGACGCCAGCCGCGGGCCTGATGGCTCCCATCCCCGCCCCCATCCCGGGGTCCGATCTCCGATTGACGCACCGCACCACGGGCCGCATCATTACGGTCTGTTCATCCAGGGACATGACGGCATGGCGCTCAGTCGCTCGACGCGGGTCAACATCCTGATCGGCAACGGCCATTTCCTCTCGCACTTCTACGTGCTGTGCCTGCCGCCGATGTTCCTCTCCTGGCAGTCCGCCTTCGACGTCTCGTTCGCCCAGCTCGGCATGACCGTCATGCTGATGTCGGGCACCACCGCACTGCTGCAGACGCCGGTCGGCTTCATGGTCGATCGCTACGGCGCGCGGTACTTCCTGATCGGCGGGGCGCTGCTGATGTCGCTGTCCGTCGCCGCGATGGGGCTGGCCACATCGTTCTGGCAGATCCTGGCGCTGGCCGTGACGTCGGGGATGGGCAACTCGGTGATCCACCCGGCCGACTACGCGATCCTGTCGGGCTCGGTCGACAAGGAGCGGATGGGCCGCGCCTTCGCGCTGCATACATTCAGCGGCAATCTCGGCTTCGCCTCCGGCCCGCCGGTGGCCGCACTGCTGATCACCTCGATCGGCTGGCGCAACGCGCTGCTGACGGTGGGCCTGGTCGGGGTGCCCGTCGTGCTGTCGATCCTGCTGCAAAGCCGCATCCTGGTCGACCAGGTTCGCACCGAACCCAGGCACGCCGGCGCCAGCCTGAGCGGATGGCAACTGCTGTCCAGCCGGACCATGCTGCTGTTCTTCCTGTTCTTCGAGGTGATGCTCGTGCCTATGTATTTCCTCATC
>CAYZKM010000873.1:0-1742 GCA_964478525.1 uncultured Bifidobacterium sp. | reverse complement strand
GATCGTCGTGGCCTGGCTGAGCCGGCAGCCGTCGTAGATGCTGGCGTGGCTGTCTGCGTCCACGAGCAGGGTATCGCCCTCGCTTGCCAATGCAGACAAGGTGCCCAGATTGGCCTGATAGCCTGTGGAGAAGACGATGCCTGTGGGCCAACCGAACGCACTGGCCAGAGCGTGTTCCAGCGCGCGGTGGCCCGCGTAGTTGCCGCTGGCCATGCGCGAGCCCGTGGTGCCTGTGCCCAGCGACTCGATGGCCGCGATGGCTGCTGCGCGGCAGTCGGCGTCGTAGGTCAGGCCGAGGTAGTTGTTGGTGCCGGCCAGGATCACGCGGTGGCCATTGATCGTGGCCGAGGTGGCCGAATGCACATCGTCCATCGGCGTGGCGATCGGCACCGTCCGGCTGCTGTCAGCCAGGCTGGCAGCCAGATCGCGTTGGAGAGCGAACTTGTCGAGCAGACTCACGTGGTGCCGTGCTTCAGTTGGGCGATGCCGGCACAGAGTTCATCGATGGTGTGCGCCTGGGCCATGGTTTCCACAGGAATGGACAGGTCGAGCCGATCCTCGATCTCCATGACCAAGTCCATGACTTCGGCCGAGTCCAGATCGGCTTCCTGCGCCAGGTCCGCATCACCACGGATGCCGACTGCGTCAGGACGAATCACGCCCAGCGCCTCTCGAATGACCGCCTCGATGGCCGCAGCTGTTGCGCTCAAAGGGGAAGACTCCACGGCCGTTCCGGTCACGTCATTCACGATGTGGCGCTTTCTGCCTCGAGGACTGTCTGCTTGGCACGCCCCGAGAAATGGGCGCGCGAGCGGTTCGGCTCTTCTGCGTTGCGGCGCTCGATGAATTCCTTGCGCGCCGTGCTGCGCGACAGCTTGCCAGACGACGTGCGTGGCAGCGTGTGAGGTGGCACCAGCTCGATCACGCAATGAATGCCGAACTCTGCGTGGATGGCTTGCTGTACGCGGTCAGCCAGGCTGGCGAGCTTCACGGGATCGGTTTCGCGGCACTGCACCACCAGCACGGCGGTTTCCTCATCCTGATCGTCCGGGACCGAGAACGCCGAAGCATCGGTGGGGCGGACTTCAGGCTGCTGCTCGGCCAGATGTTCCAGGTCCTGAGGCCAGATGTTGCGGCCCTTGATCATGCCGACCTTGTAGCGGACGTCGGCATCGAAATTCGCCAGCTCGGCGCTGCGCAACTGCGCATCGGGCAGGATGCGCGGATGCCCGCCCGCCTGTGTGACCGCGCCCCTGGCGCCGAGCTTGTCGAGCCGATCGGGATCGTAGCCGATGAAGGGGCCGGCATCGACGATGTCGAGCCGGCGGGTGACGAGATCGGCCGTCAGCCGCATGCGGTTATCGGGGTTGGAAACCGCGAGACTGCCGGCAAGATCACTGTCGCCGAACGTGCCCTGGAGCTTGCTGACCTTCCACCATATGCCATCGTAGGTAACGTTCGATGTGAGGTGGTACGAGCGCGTCGGCGGAACGACGACGCCGATGAAGTCGAACAGATAGGCAAGGTTGGCGCCCTGCGCGCGAACCTTGAGGTCCGATCCGGCAAGTTCGGTAGCGCCGGGAAGCGTGCCGGTGACGTCGAGCCGGGTGTGGCCGGCATCGGCATGGAGCACGAGGTCGTTCCTGCCGCCCTCGACGGTCTCGTTCGGGCTGAGCAGACGGCCGGTGAGGGTGAACGGATCGCCGCGCATGCGCCCGTTGCCATGGAAGCGGATCTCGTTG
>CAYZKM010000872.1:0-1742 GCA_964478525.1 uncultured Bifidobacterium sp. | reverse complement strand
GCCGGTGATCGCATAGGTCTGCGCCTTGGTGCCCGTGGTGCGGCTGCCGGGAACCTGAAATACATTTGTCCAGGCATCCAGCATCGGAAACAGGAAGTAGCGGCCCTTCATGTCGGGCAGGCTGAGAATCCATGGCTCCTTGCCGACATCGATCCAGGCCGTGGTGTATAGCGTATCGGCGTTCGGCGCCGTCACGTCGCGATAGCTGGCGTCGGGATAGTTGCGTGCGCGCATGAACTGGCCCATCGGCGCCCGCGTGCCCTCGGGCGTGGCGACATTGGTCATGATCCTGCGGGTCATCTCCATCGTCACCAGCGAATAGCCATAGACATAGGCATCGATCGCCGGCGCGATGTTGGCCAGCCCCTCGATATCGGACAGCGCGGCCCCGAGAAACTCGCTGGCCATCGCGGGGCTGAGCGACGTGGCGGCAAGCAGGCCCGCGATGGTGAAGTGACGCCTGGTCAGGTCCATACTGCTGTCTCCTTGTTGTATTCTTCCGCGGCGCCAGGCCTGGCCGGTAGGACCGTCGCCTTGCCTGTCCAATATCAAGCGATACGACCTTCGGCCAGGACGATCGCGCCGAGTGGTGGACACAACGTCGGCATGGCGGCAAAAAAGCGCCAGTCACAGGAGACCCCATGCAGCACGCAACCTGGCAAGAGGGCGTCTACGCCGCCCTGAAGGCCGCCCGTATCCGGCAGATGGGCTATGTCCCGGATGCCGGCCACGCCCATCTGATTCAGGCCGCCCATGCCGATCCCGACATGCAGCCGGTCGTTCTCACCACCGAGGAAGAGGGCATCGCCCTTGCCGCCGGTGCCTGGCTTGGCGGTCAGCGCGCGGTGATGCTGATGCAGTCCTCGGGCGTCGGCAACTGCATCAACATGCTGTCCTTGCCGCTGAACTGCCGGATGCCCTTCTTCACCCTGGTGACGATGCGGGGCGAATGGGGCGAGTTCAACCCGTGGCAGGTGCCGATGGGTTCGGCCACCCAGCCGGTGCTGACCGCGGCCGGCGTGCATGTCCGCCGAGCGGAACGAGAGGACGAGGTCGTGGAGATGGTGGCGGCGTCGGCGGCGCTGGCGTTCGACAGCCAGATCCCGGTGGCGGTGCTGCTGTCCCAACGACTGATCGGTGCAAAGGTGTTCGTGAAATGAGCCGCCCGAACGATGGAACCCTGGATCGGCGCGAGGTCGTCGCCGAACTGATGCGTGACCCTGGCGAGCTGCTGGTCGTCACCGGGCTGGGCGCGGCGACCTATGATGTGGGCATCACCGGCGACCGTCCGCAGAATTTCTACCTGTGGGGCGCGATGGGCGGCACGGCGATGATCGGCCTCGGCATCGCCCTGGCGCAGCCGACGAAGCGCGTGCTGGTCGTCACCGGCGATGGCGAGATGCTGATGGGCATGGGGTCGCTGGCCTCGGTGGCCGCGGCGGGGGCGCCGAACCTGGCGATCGCGGTGCTGGACAATGCCCGCTTCGGCGAGACGGGCTCGCAGATCAGCCATACCGGGCACGGCACGGACCTGGCCGCGGTGGCGGCGGCGTGCGGCTGGGCGAACACGGTGACGGCGCGCGGCATGGACGAGGTGAAGGCCCTGCGCCCACGCCTGCGCACGGAGAATCTTTTCGCCGTTCTGCGGATTTCGGCAGAAGAAAAGCCGCGTTTCCTGCCGCCGCGCGATGGCGCCTATCTGGCCGACCGCTTCCGCCGCGCCCTGGGTGTCGCGGAAAACT
>CAYZKM010000871.1:0-1748 GCA_964478525.1 uncultured Bifidobacterium sp. | reverse complement strand
ATCACGTCGAGCCGCGTCCAGAAAGAGAGGAAATTCCTTGTGCGATTCGCCTGCCTCCGCGTGCCAGGCCCGCATGCCAGGCCAGGCCGGTGGCGGCGCCATGGAACGATCCCGCCGCCCCGACGTTTCAGCCGCGATCCATCACGGGAGTTTGGCAGATCATGCAACGCACCCTCGCGGTTTCCCTGAATCTGGCTTCAGCGAACCCGGCTTCCCCGCACCCGGCTTCCCGGCTGGCGGCATCCCTGCTGGCGGCGTCGCTCGCCATCGCCACGCTCGCCCTGGCCGGCTGCGGCCAGACCCCCGGCGACCGCGCCGTCTCGGGCGGGCTGCTGGGCGCCGGCACCGGGGCCGCCATCGGCGCGGTGACCGGCGGCAGCCCCCTGACCGGCGCGCTGATCGGCGGCGGCGTCGGCGCGGTCGGCGGTGCCGTCACCAGCCCCGACACCGTCAATCTCGGCCGCCCCGCCTGGCGCTGATCAGACGTCGGCGATCTTCTCCCAGTACAGCGTCCGCTGCTCGACCCGGTCGCCATACGGGCGCTGCGGCGGACGCAGTACCATCAGCGCGCCCTCGTAATGGACGTCGCGCACCTGGTCCGACCCCAGCCGCGTGGCCGAGGCCGCGGCATCGACCCGCGTGATCAGTTGCCTGCCGTCGAAGCGGTAGTTGCCGCAATACGAGTTGTATTCGCGCACCGCGCCGTCGGGCAGCGTCGGGCGGCCGTCGCACAGCACCGCCATCATCCGCCCATCCGCGTTGAACGTGACCCGCCCCATCGCCTTGTCCCCGCCATAGGGGCCGGGCAGTTCCTTGCCGTCGCCACCGACCGAGACCGCCTTGACCAGGCGCCATGTTCCGACAATGCCATTCATGCTTGGTTTCCTTCGTTCTATGACCGAGGCGGCCAGATCCGTTCGAACACCGCCGGCGATCCCTCGTCCAGGCGCAGATGCGGGCGCATCCGCAGATTCCACGGGTTCGACACGCGCGCCGCCGCCCATTCCCTGCTGTCCGGTACATCGGGATTGGCGAATTCATACACTGTCAGATATTTCGGCTCCGCCTCGATCGCGACGAAGCGGCGCGCCCGTAGCACGCCCGGCACCGCCAGGAAGCCGGGGATGAAGGCGGTGTTGTACCAGGCGTTGAACTCGTCCTCCATCGCCGGGGCGATGTCGATGCGGCCCATCTGCAGGAACGGCGCCGGTTCCCATGTCTCGTCCGCCGGCTGGCTCTTGATCGGGAAGATGCGGCGATACCCGTTCAGCAGGAAATTGCGCCCGACATGCGACGGCGACACCTGCGTGCGCGTGGCCGAGGGGCGGAACCGCACCTCGTCCAGAAACGCCGCGGTGCGCAGGACGGTGTGTTCCTCAAGTTCATACATCGCCAGGTATTTCGGCCCGCCGCGCAGCGCGCGATAGCGGGCACCCGCGATGAAGCCCGGCACCTTGGCCAGGTGCAGCATGTGTTCGCGGTCGTACCATTCGTTGAACGCCGCCTCGTGTTCCGGATCGACATCGGTCCAGGCCATCAACAGACCGTTGCCGCGTGTCTTCGCCATCGCCGTTTCCTCCCGTTGCCTCCGCCGACGCTAGAGCATGATCACGCTGAGCGGAATCGTGGCAGCGGGTGAATCATGCGATCAGACAATAAGATAGCGCGCGCTGACCGTTTACGGTCAGCCGGAAAGCGCGCTAGCTGTCATTTCCAAGGACATTATCCCCTCCGCCCTGTGATTGTGC
>CAYZKM010000870.1:0-1757 GCA_964478525.1 uncultured Bifidobacterium sp. | reverse complement strand
AGGACGGCCAGCCGCCGCCGGTCGACGGATGACCCGACGTGCCACCCAGATGCAGAGCGATCGGGAACCCGTTCGATGCGCAGGCCTCCAGGATCTTCCAATACCGGCGCCGGCCCAACGGCTCCAGCCCGCGCGGCGGGATCATCACATGGGTGAAGCGACGGTCGCCGGCCCGCTTCTCGATCTCGGCAATCGCTGCCTCGGTCCATTCCGTCGTGATCTGCACCGCGCCTTTCAGCCGCGGTTCCGGATCGCACCAGACCTGCGCTTCCCAGTCATTCGCCGCGGTGCACAGCGCCGCGCCGAATTCCAGGTTCCGCTCGTCGCCGCCGCGGCCCAGCAGAGGCATCATCATGCCATAGGACACGTCGAACGCGTCCAGCAACTGCTCCCGCATCATCGCCAGATCGGACCCGGGGTGCCCGCCATCCTTCGGCCAGGCATCCATCCGCATGCCGACGCCAGGCGACATCCGCGGATAATTCGGCGCCGCCAGGAACGGAGACCGCGTGCGGGCGCCGATCGATTGCCGGTGCAACCGCCAGCGCTCCGGCAGGAACTGGTCCAGGTCGGCGGGCGTCTTGGTATAGGGATGGACATCGCAGTCCACCAGGCCCAGCCGGGTCTGGTTCTCGGTTTCGGGGCGGCGATCGGCAACGGTCACGTTCATCGGATCGGCTCCTTCCTTCAGCTCCGAAGACGACTATAGGTCTGCATCGGATTGTCCACGAGAATCTTCCGGACCAGATGCGCGGGCAGGCCGTCCGGCAGCGCGTCCATGCCGTCGAAATGCCAGTGCGGATAATCCGTCGAGAACAACAGCATGTCCTCGCAGTCGATCTCCTCGATCACGCGCAGAAGCTGATCGACCTTCGGCGGCGTGTCGAAAGGCTGGATCGTCAGGCGCACATGCTCGCGCGCATAGTCGGCCGGCGACTTGTCCAGCCACGGCACCTCGGCCCGCACGGCGCGCCAGGTCTTGTTGGCCCGCCACATCCACGCCGGCAGCCAGGTCACGCCGGATTCCATCAGCACGACCTTCAGGCGGGGGAACTCGACGAACGCACCCTCGGAAATCAGGCTGTTCAGCAAGCCGGAGAAGCCGGTCGACCAGGATGTGTAGTCTTCCAGATAGAAAGACGGCCATCCCAGGTTCGTCGGCGGATGGCGGTACGAGCTGCCGGCATGCACACCCAGCGGCAGGTCGTGCTGCTCGGCGGCCCGCAACAGCGGCCAGTTCTGCCGCCGGCCCAGCGGCAGCTCGGTCATCTCCCAGACCAGCACCTGCACGAAGCGCGGATCAGCGGCACAGCGCTCGATCTCCCGCGCGGCCAGGTCGGGGCTGTGCATCGGCACGACGATCGACGCCCGCAGCCTCTCATCCCGATCCAGCCACTCTTTCGCCACCCAGTCATTGACCGCCCGGCAGAACGCCGCCGACAAATCCTCGCTGAAGATCGCCTGAGACCCGTGCAGCACGTTGCAGATCGCGAACCGGCTTCCGAACGTGTCCAGCACATGGGATTTCAGCGTGGCGAAGTCGCTGCCCGGCACGCCCTTGGGCGCGCGCCAGTCGGGGCGGCCATTGATCGGGGCATGCGGCGGAAAGGCGCTGGCATTGTAGTTGTCACGCTCCAGCCCACGCATCGTCACGTGCGCGCGCCAGTACTCGTCCAGATAAGGCAGCAGCACATCCGTCGACGGCAGGGCCGGATGGATGTCGCAATCGATCGCGCCGGGTGCGGGAATGCCCAAAG
>CAYZKM010000869.1:0-1763 GCA_964478525.1 uncultured Bifidobacterium sp. | reverse complement strand
TCGCCGGCGCGCGCATGTTGAAGATGGGGGTGATGAAATTGATGGCGCCCAGGATCGAGCTGGCGCCGGCCAGGTGGATCGACAGGATCGCGAAGTCCATCGACGGCCCGGTGTGCCCTGTCGTCGATAGCGGCGGATAGATCGTCCAGCCGCCGCCAAAGCCGCGCCCGGGTCCCCCGTCGACGAAGGCCGAGGTGAGCAGCAGGCTCCACGACGCCACCAGCAGCCAGAAGCTGATGTTGTTCATCCGCGGGAAGGCCATGTCCGGCGCGCCGATCATCAGCGGCACGAACCAGTTGCCGAAGCCGCCGATCATGGCGGGCATGACCATGAAGAAGATCATGATCAGGGCGTGGGCCGTGGTGACCACCAGATAGGCGTGCTTGCCGGTAGCCTCGCTGGTGATGTGGAACAGCGGCGCAATGATGCTGTTGGGGGCGAAGATCTGGATGCCCGGATCCAGCAGCTCCCAGCGGATCAGGCCGGAGAACAGCGCCCCGATGATGCCCGCCTGGATGGCGAAGATCATGTAGAGGGTGCCGATGTCCTTGTGGTTCGTCGACAGGAACCAGCGGGTGAAGAAGCCCGGCTTGTGGTCATGCGCGGCGTGCGCGTCATGCCCGTCGGCGTGGGCGGTTCGTTCGTGGGCGTCTGCGGCGTGGGCCATGGTCTGTAACTTTTTCCTCGAACGATACGCTTAGGACTTCGCGGCGGCGGCGGTCGCGGCGGGCGACGCGGCCGGAGCGGCGGTCTTGGCGGGCGAAGCGGCCGGCGTGGCCGCGGCGGGCGCCGCGCTGGCGGCCGGAGCAGCGGTCGCGGCCCCGGCGGCGGGAGCGGCTCCCGCGGCGGGCGCCGCGGCGGCGGCCTTGGGCGCCTTGCTGGCGACCCAGGCGTCGAAGTCGGCCTGGCTGACCACCTTCACCTCGATGGGCATGAAGGCGTGGTCGACGCCGCAGAGCTGCGAGCACTGGCCGTAGAAGGTGCCGGTCAGGTCCGACTTGAACCAGGTCTGATTCACGCGGCCCGGAACCGCATCGATCTTGACCCCGAAGGCGGGCACCGAGAACGAGTGGATGACGTCTTCGCCGGTGACCAGCACCCGCACCACCTTGCCCACCGGCACCACCAGCGGGGCGCTCGAGGCGAGCATGTAGGGCACATGCTTGGAGTCGGCCGTGGCCTTGTCCATCAGGGTCGAGGTGTAGGCGCTGATCTTCTGGTCGGGATATTCGTAATCCCAGTTCCACTGCCGGCCCGTGACCTTCACGGTCATGTAGGGCTGCGGCATGTTGTGCTCTTCATAGAGCAGCCGGAACGAGAAGATCGCGATCACCATCAGGATCAGGACCGGAACGATGGTCCAGACGATCTCGATGGGGGTGTTGTGGCTCCAGCGCGCCGGCGTCGGATTGGCGCGCTTGTTGAAGCGCACGATCACGATGATCAGCAGCGTCAGCACGAACAGCGTGATGGCCGTGATGATCGGCAGCAGCACGAAGTTGTGGAAGAAGGCCGCGTCGTGCCTGATCTGCGACGCCGCGGGCTGCAGGTCGATGGCCTTGTCCGTCGGCTGACCCATCAGGTCCGCGGCCATTGCCTGGGCCGCGATGGCCACCCCCAGGACAGCCGCCGGAACCCCCGCCGCCAGCCGTCCGATCACCGAAAACTTCGACTTCATGTCCCTCACGGCCTGTTTCGCCGGCCGACGGCCCGAAAAGGACACGCCGTGCTCCGACACTCCATAGCGCAAAGGCAGGACGCTT
>CAYZKM010000868.1:0-1766 GCA_964478525.1 uncultured Bifidobacterium sp. | reverse complement strand
GCATCTTCCAGACATGGCTGTCGTACTGGCCAAACCCGATCGGCAATCCTTCCCGTGCCATGGTGGCGAGGCGGATGATCGCGCTCTCCGCCGCCTGCCGGTGGATTTCGGTGAGCATGATGTCCGGTGCGGTCTTGGTGAACGCACCTTCGCCCTGGATGGGTGGCAGCTGACCAGGATCCCCGAGGACCAGGATCGGCTTGCCGAAACTCATCAGATCGCGTGCCATCTCCTCGCCAACCATGGAGACTTCGTCGAGCACGATCAGTTTGGCGTGCGCCGCATCGCTCTTGGGGTTCAGCGCGAACCGCGGCCGCTTCATGTCGGCGACCGCCTGACGCATGGCCTCGATCGTTGCCTCGGCGGTGGTGCGGTCAAAGCCAGACAATTGATGAGCCTCGCCCCGGGCAGCTTCTATTTTCTTTTCGGCGGCTTCGACTTCTTCCTCAGTTGCCTCAATGACGCTGTAGATCAGGCTGTGAATGGTACGGGCAGGCGTGCCCTTCCGGCGCAGGACCAGCGCCGCCTTGCCAGTGAAAGTGGCGGTTACGACACCTGGCACGCAACGCTGGTCCTCATCTCCCGCGTCGTGCGATTCGAGGCCCAGTTCGTCCAAGGCAAACCTCAGAACCGTGGATTTTCCCGTACCCGCGTACCCAAACAGACGGAACACCTGCTGCCGTTCGGTATCGTTCGCGTACCATGCCTTGATCGCGGCGATGGCCTTGCACTGGGTATCGGATGGCCTGATATCCTTCATGCGGCTCTCCCGATTTCCATGCGATAATCCTTGACGACACCCCCACGTGTCTGGTCACCGACCTCGCATTCGCGAACAAAGACACGCCGCCCGTCCTGAAGCTGACGCCAGTGCCCGCGGCGGATGTGCCAGCGTGGTGGCGCGTGTGTTCCGTTTCGGGAAGGAAGCGCAGTTCGAATTCTTTCGAGATCGATATCAGCGATGCGATAGGTCCACCCCGTGACGCCGGCCTTGGACAATTTCGGACGGCGTGTGACGGGAACCGCCTTGGCCGCCAGACTGACCTGGCTGGAAAGCAGACCAAGTGAACGCCACACCATTCCCGCCAACAGGGAGCCGTACTGAGTGCCTTCCTCGTAGTCGGTGATCAGAGGATTAGCTTCGATATCGGCCATGCCATTTGGGTGAATGGCCGCTCTGCAGATCACGTCAGTCCAGGCATTTTTCTGACGGCAGTACCGGAACAGGAAGGCTGCGACATGATCCTCACGTGACGTGGCGTAGACGATGAGACTGCCTGGAGTCTGCACCGACATCATGACCTCGAAGATGACCTCCTCGTGCGGCAGATGCAGGGGGCCATCCATGACGGCCAACGACAGAGCATCCACCGCGTCATCATCAAATTTCGTGGAATCCGGGAACAGGTAGACAGGCGCCGCCGGAATTCCCGTGATGTCCTGCGCGGACCAGAAGCGGTTACGCTGTCGTGCGATATGCCGTTTCAGCGCGAACGCCATCGGCAATGCACTGTGTGGTGCGGATGTCATCATTGGGCGGCCTCCCAGCAGCGGGTTGCGTAGGGACAGAACCGGCACAGGTAGAAGTCGGCGTTTGCCGCGATGCGCGGTGGCAGTTCACCCGCATCGGCCGCGCGCAGGATATCGACCGCCCGATCAGACAAGCGCTGCGCCTCCCTGGCGTCGAACGGCACGACCTCGTGATGGAGTGCCAGGCTGTCACGGTTCAGCGCGGTCAGCAGTGCGACGTCCAAGTGCAGATACGC
>CAYZKM010000867.1:623-1767 GCA_964478525.1 uncultured Bifidobacterium sp. | reverse complement strand
GCCAGCACGGCGGCGCCGATGAACGGGCCGATGATCACGCCGCGGCCGCCGATGACGATCGCCACGAAGAAGTAGATGCCCAGGTTCACGATGAACGCATCCGGCGTGATATAGCTTTGCGATGTCGCATACAGCCCGCCCGAGATTCCGGCGGTGAAGCCGCTGAACACGAACACGATCAGCTTGGTGCGATAGATCGGCACGGCCACCGACGATGCCGCCACCGTGCTGTCCCGCAACGCCACCATCGCTCGGCCCCACATCAGGCGCGCCAGGTTCGCGGTCAGCCAGGTGACGAAGATGGCAATGCCCAGCACGAACCAATAAAAACCCCACGGCGTGTCGAACGGCGCGGGGAAGGTCGGTGCCGGCATGCCCACGCTGCCATTGGTCAGCCATTGTTCCGCCAGCGCAAGTTCGCTGACGATCAGGCCGAACGCCAGCGTCGCCATCGCGAAGTAGAACCCCGGCAGCCGCAACGATGGCAGGCCCAGCAGCAGGCCGATCACCGCGCACAGCACACCGCCGGCGAGCAGCGCGATATAGGGATGCCAGCCCTGGCTGCCGGCGAGCAGACAGAACGTATAGGCACCGATCGCCAGCAGTCCGACATGGCCGACCGACAACTGCCCGGTGAAGCCGACCAGCAGGTTCAATGTCGAGATCAGCACCCAGTAGACACCGATCACGGTCGCGACGTGCAGATAGTAGATGTTGCCGGTGATCCAGGGCAGCAGGATCGCCAGCAACAGGAACAACCCGATGATGGCGGGCTTGATACGGTTATGGGTCATACCTGACGCACCTGCGTGGCGCCGAACAATCCTTGCGGCCGCACGACCAGCAGAAGGATCAGCAAGCCGATGGCGATGGTCTTCTGATACTCGGCGCCGAAGAAATGCGTTGTCAGCGACGTCATCATTCCCAGGATCGCGCCGCCGATCAGCGCGCCCAGCGAACTGCCGATGCCACCGACGGCCAGCGCGATGAAGCCCGACAGGCCCAGCGCGGTGCCCAGGGCGAAGTCGGCGAATGTCAGCTGCCCGCCGGCGAAGCCGGACAGTGCGCCGAGTACGCCGGCCAGGATGTAGCTCAAGGCGCGCATCCGATCGGTGGCCACGCCGCGCGCGCGGGCGGCGAAGCT
>CAYZKM010000867.1:0-613 GCA_964478525.1 uncultured Bifidobacterium sp. | reverse complement strand
GCAATGAACAGCTTGCCGATCATCGAGCGGCGATAGAACTGATCCAGTCCGATGGCCATCAGAACGGCGAGAACCAGCGGCAGCCAGAATTTCTGGTCGAAGGCGCCGGCGAATTCCTGCGGCAGCACGCGCGGGAACGGCGTCGGGTCGGTGCCCCAGGCCAGGGACATCGCTTCCTGCACCATGGTGGACAGCGCCAGGGTGCTGAGCACCCACAGATGCTCGTCCGAGACTGCGACGATGCGGCGGACGGCGATCACCTCGCTCAGCCAGCCGAACACCGCGCCCGAGATCAGGCAGGCGATGAAGCCGATCCATAACGGCAGATGCAGGTCCAGCACCACCCATGCGGCACAGATGCCGCCGACCATGGCGAACTGGCCTGTGCCGAAGCTCAACACTTTCGACGTCGAATACATCACGTTGTATACGAGCGCCGTCATGCCGTAGAGCCCGCCGAGTGCGAGCCCGCTGACAATCACCAAAAGCACGTGTCCGGTCTCCGGCCCAGCGGTTCAGCTGATCTTGACGGGGGGGTATCCGCCGTTGGGGAGTTGGGCGTTGGCGTTGACCATCTTGATGCCGTCGTCCTGGAAGCCGTTATGGTCGGTCG
>CAYZKM010000866.1:0-1769 GCA_964478525.1 uncultured Bifidobacterium sp. | reverse complement strand
AGCCCAGCGCCGCCAGCGGGATGCCCAGCACGTTGTAGGCGAAGGCCCAGAACAGGCCCTGGCGGATCTTCGCGGTGGTACGGCGCGACACCGTGATGGCGTCGGCCACCAGGGCGGGGTCGCCGCGCATCAGGGTGATGCCGGCGGTCTCCATCGCCACATCGGTGCCGGTCGCCATGGCGATGCCGATATCGGCGGCGGCCAGGGCGGGCGCGTCGTTGATGCCGTCGCCCACCATCGCCACCACGCTGCCGTCCTGGCGCAGGGCGGCCACGGCGTCGGCCTTGCCGCCGGGCAGCACCTCGGCCAGCACCGTGCCGATCCCCAGCCGCCCGGCGATCGCCGCCGCCGCGCCCGCGCTGTCGCCGGTCAGCATCACGGTCCTGATCCCGCCCTGGTGCAGCCGCTGGATCGCGGCGCGGGCGGTGGGCTTCTCGGTATCCGCGAACGCGACCAGGCCCAGCACCGCCGCGTCCGCGCCGAGGCAGGCCAGCCAGGATACGGTATGGCCCGAGGCTTCCAGGTCGGCGGCGCGGTCTTCCAGCGGCGTGGTCGCCACGGCCTGTTCCGCCATCAGCCGGCGGTTGCCCAGCGCATAGGCGATGCCGTCCACCTCGCCCAGCACGCCGCGTCCGGCCGCGGCCCGGAACTGCCGCAGCGGGGCGGGCGCGATGGCGTCGGCCTGGGCGCGGGCGCGGATGGCGGCGCCCAGGCTGTGCTCGCTGCCCTGTTGCAGCGACGCCGCGATCCGCAGCATCCCGGCCGGATCGGCGCCGACCAGGTCGGTGACGGCGGGCCTGCCCTGCGTCAGCGTGCCGGTCTTGTCGAAGGCGACGATCTGCACGGCGTGGGCGCGTTCCAGCGCGGCGGCGTCGCGGATCAGGATGCCGCGGCGGGCGGCGGCACCGGTGCCGACCATGATCGCGGTCGGCGTGGCCAGGCCCAGCGCGCAGGGGCAGGCGATCACCAGCACGGCCACCGCATGCAGCAGCGCCGATCCGGCCTCGGCGCCGCCGACCAGCCACCCGGCGAAAGTGGCCAGCGCGATCGCCAGCACGACCGGGACGAACACCGCGCTGACCTGATCGGCCAGGCGCTGGATCGGTGCCTTCGACGCCTGCGCGCCCTCGACCATGCGTACGATGCGGGCCAGCACGGTCTCGGCGCCCACGGCGGTGGCCTCGATCACCAGCCGCCCGTCGGTGTCGATGGCCCCCGCCGCGACGGTGCTGCCGACGGCGGCGTCCAACGGCAGGCTTTCCCCGGTCAGCATCGAGGCATCGACCGCGGCATTGCCGTCGGCCACCACGCCGTCGACCGGGATGCGCTCGCCCGGGCGCACCACCACGCGATCGCCGATCCGGACCTGCGCGATCGGCACCTCGGTCTCGGCGCCGTCGCGCAGCAGCCGGACGGTATCGGGGCGCAGCGACATCAGGGCGCGGATGGCCGACGCGGTCTGCCGCCTGGCGCGGTGTTCCAGCCATTTGCCGAACAGGATGAAGGTGATCAGCAGGGCGGAGGATTCGTAGTACAGCGCGTGCGCATGGCCGGTGGCGAGCCAGGTCCAGGTCGACAGGCCCCAGGCGGCGGAGGTGCCCAGCGCGACCAGCAGGTCCATGTTGCCGGCCAGCGCGCGGGCGGCGTGCCAGCCGGCGACATAGAACCGCCAGCCGAGGTAGAACTGCACCGGGGTGGCGAGGGCGAACTGTGCCCAGGCTGGCAGCATCAGGGATGGCACGATCATGCCGGCCAGCAGCGGCGCCGAC
>CAYZKM010000865.1:0-1773 GCA_964478525.1 uncultured Bifidobacterium sp. | reverse complement strand
GCGTCAAGCGGGGTCCGGCCACCCACGCCCGCCACAAGAAGGTCCTTGAGCAGTCCAAGGGCTTCGTCGGCCGGTCTTCCACCAACTACCGCATCGCCCGCGAACGGCTGGAGAAGTCGCTTCAGTATGCCTATCGCGACCGGCGGGTGAAGAAGCGGGAATTCCGCGGCCTGTGGATCCAGCGCATCAACGCCGCGGTCCGCGAGCATGGCCTGACCTACAGCCGTTTCATCGACGGGCTGAAGAAGGCTGGCATCGAGATGGACCGCAAGGTCCTGGCCGCGATCGCCTATGACGACGCGGCAGGGTTCGCCGAGATCGTGAAGAAGGTGCAGGCCGCCCTGGCCTAGAACCGGTTCCCACCGGAACCAAGAACAAGGAACAGGGCCGCCTCCTCAGGGCGGCCCTTTCTGTTGGCGAGGATGCATGAGCGACGACCTGCAAGCCCTCCAGTCCGCGACCGAAGCCGCGCTGTCCGAGGCGACGGACCTACGTGCATGGGACGCGATCCGCGTCGGCGTACTGGGCCGCAACGGCACATTGACCGGACTGCTGCGCGACCTGGGCAAGACCCCGGCGGACCAGCGGCGCGAACGCGGTGCCGCGCTGAACCGGTTGAAGGACGCGCTGACCACGGCGATCGACACCCGCAAGGGGCTGCTTGAGGCCGCCGAACTCGATGCCCGCGTCGCATCGGAACGCATCGACCCGACCCTGCCGCCGCGGCCCCGCGAATCCGGGCTGATCCACCCGATCAGCCGCACGATGGAGGAGATCGCCGCGATCTTCGGGGCCATGGGCTGCACCATCGTGGAAGGCCCCGACGTCGAGACCGACTGGCACAATTTCACCGCGCTCAACATCCCGTCCCACCACCCGGCGCGGGCCGACCAGGACACGTTCTACCTACCGGCCTTCGGTGACCAGCCCCCGCCGGTGCTGCGCACCCAGACCTCTCCGGTGCAGATCCGCACCATGCTGACCCAGGAACCGCCGATCCGCGTCATCGTCACCGGCCGCACCTATCGCGCCGACCACGACGCCACCCACTCGCCGATGTTCCATCAGTGCGAGGGGCTGATCATCGACCGCGACCTGACCCTGGGCCACCTGAAGGGCACGCTGATCGACTTCCTGCGCACCTTCTTCGGCATCTCGGACCTGCCGGTGCGCTTCCGGTCCAGCTACTTCCCGTTCACCGAACCCTCGATGGAGGTCGATATCGGCTGGAACCGGCGCACCGGCGAACTGGGCGGCGGCGGCGACTGGCTGGAGATCCTGGGCAGCGGGATGGTGCATCCGCGCGTGCTGGCCAATTGCGGCATCGACCCGCGGGAGTTCCAGGGCTTCGCCTGGGGCCTGGGCGTGGAACGCGTGACCATGCTGAAGCACGGCATGACCGATCTGCGCCCGTTCTACGAATCCGACCTGCGCTGGCTGCGCCATTACGGCTTCAACCCGCTGGCGCCGACCATGCTGCACGAGGGGGTCTGAGCCATGAAATTCACCCTGTCATGGCTGAAGACGCATCTGGACACCGATGCTGGCCTGGCCACCATCACCGATACGCTGACCCGCATCGGGCTGGAGCTTGAGGGTATCGAGGACCGGGGTGCGGCACTGGCGCCATTCCGCATCGCCCATGTGACCGCGGCGGTGCAGCACCCGAACGCCGACCGGCTGCGCGCCTGCACGGTCGACACCGGCGACGGCACAGAGGTCTCGGTCGTGTGCGGCGCGCCCAACGCGCGCACCGGGATGAAGGCGGTGTTC
>CAYZKM010000864.1:0-1773 GCA_964478525.1 uncultured Bifidobacterium sp. | reverse complement strand
GCATTACCGGCCGATGTTCGGCGGCTATGGCCGGGCAATGCCGGCGAGCTGCCTGACATTCGTATCGACGGCCGCACTGGAGGCCGATATCGGCAGGACGCTGGGCCTGACGCGGCAACTGGTCGCGGTGCGCAACACCCGTGGCGGTATCGGCAAGGCGGCGATGGTCAACAACGACGCCATGCCGGTGATCGAGGTCGATCCCGAAACCTATGAGGTACGGGCCGATGGCGTGCTGCTGACCTGCGAGCCGGCGACGGTGCTGCCGATGGCGCAGCGCTATTTCCTGTTCTGACCCGGAGGGCATGGCGTGGGGCGGCCGCCCCGGCGCCGATGCCGAACCATGAGCGAGGGAACCGCACCCATGCGCGCCGACCGCGTCCTGCCCGCCGGAACCTGGGACCAGGCCGGCGCGATCGATCGTGTGCTGATCGATTTCGACCGCCGCCACCGCCGGCGCATCGTGCTGGCAACCGAGCAGGGCCGGGAGGTGCTGCTGGACCTGCCGCAGGCGGTGCGGCTGCGCGATGGCGACGGGCTGGCGGTGGCGGGCGGCATCGTGCGCGTCTGCGCCCGCCCCGAGCCGCTGCTGGAAATCCATGCGCATGACGATGACGCGCTGGTCCGCATCGCCTGGCATCTGGGCAACCGCCATCTGCCGGTGCAGTTGCTGGGCGAGCGCATCCGCATCCGCGCCGACCATGTGATCGCCGAGATGGTCGAGGGGCTGGGCGGGCATGTCGAGGCGATCGAGGCGCCGTTCGATCCCGAACCCGGCGCCTATGCCGGAGGCGGCGGCCATCACCACCATCACGACGATGATGACCATGATCACCACCATGATTGACCGGCGGGGCGCGCCAGCGGTGGACCGGGGCCTGCTGCGGCTGCTGGCCTGGCTGTCGCCGGCGTTCCCGACCGGCGGCTTCGCCTATTCGCACGGGCTGGAATGGGCGGTCGAGGCCGGGGACATCACCGATGGCGCCTCGCTGGAACGCTGGGTGGCCGATATCATCCGCCATGGCGCCGGGTGGTCCGACTGCATCCTGCTGCGCCACGCCCATCGCGCCTGCGGTGATCCGCCCGCCCTGGCAGCGGTCGCGGACCTCGCGCTGGCGGCGATGCCGGCGCGGGAACGCCAGGCCGAGGCGCTGAACCAGGGGCGGGCGTTCCTGCTGGCGGTGGCTGCGTGGATGGATGGGGCGGCAGCGTTCGACCCGGACCTGCCCTATCCCGTGGCGGTCGGGGCGGTGGCCGGCGCGCATGGCATCGATCCCGATGCCGCCGCCGCCGCCTGCCTGCAGGCCTTCGTCGCCAACCTGATCTCGGCCGCGGTGCGCCTGGTGCCGCTGGGCCAGACCACCGGGCTGCGCGTGCTGGCGGCGCTGGAACCGCTGGTCCTGGCCACCGCCGCCGCCACTGCGTCCGCTACGCTGGACGATATCGGCGGCTGCGCCTTCCGTGCCGACCTGGCGGCGATGCGCCACGAAACCCAGTACACAAGGCTGTTCCGCTCATGACATCTTCGGCAAACGGCCCGCTGCGCGTCGGCATCGGCGGGCCCGTCGGCACCGGCAAGACCGCGCTGATGGATGCGCTGTGCAAGCATTTCCGCCAGCGCTTCGACATCGCCGCGATCACCAACGACATCTACACGAAAGAGGATGCCGAGTTCCTGACCCGCGCGGGATCGTTGCCGCCGGAACGGATCATGGGGATCGAGACCGGCGGCTGTCCGCACACCGCGATCCGCGAGGATGCGTCGATCAACCT
>CAYZKM010000863.1:0-1787 GCA_964478525.1 uncultured Bifidobacterium sp. | reverse complement strand
CAGGCGCTTGTCGGGCACGGCGACGCGCCCGACATTCGGCTCGATCGTGCAGAACGGATAGTTGGCGGCCTGCGCGGCCGCGGTGGCGGTCAGCGCGTTGAACAGGGTCGACTTGCCGACATTGGGCAGGCCGACGATGCCGCAATTGAAACCCATCTAGCCACCATCCTTCGTCAGCAGCGCAACCTTGGTCATGAAATCAGCCGCCTTGCCGCCCGCCAGCAGCGGCGCGGCATCGGCGATCGCGTCCAGGAACGGCACCAGCCAATCCCTGTCGTCCTTGCCGAAATCCCCCAGCACGTGGCCCATCACCCGTTCCCGGACGCCGGGATGGCCGATGCCCAGCCGCACCCGCCAGTAGTTGGGCGACGCCAGGTGGCGATCCATGCTGCGCAGCCCGTTATGGCCCGCCGCCCCGCCGCCCTGCTTCACCCGCAGCTTGCCGGGCGCCAGGTCCAGCTCGTCGTGGAACGCGGTGATATCCTCGACCGCCAGCTTGTAGAAGGCGGCGGCCTGCTGCACCGCCTCGCCCGAGGCATTCATATAGGTCATCGGCTTCAGGGCCAGCACCTTCTGCCCGCCCACCGAACCCTCGGCGACATGGCCCTTGAAACGCTGCCGCCACGGGGAGAACCCGTGGCGGATCGCGATGACGTCCAGCGCCATGAAGCCGATATTGTGCCGGTTCCGGGCCATCCCCGGTTCTGGATTGCCGAGGCCGACCCAGAGCAGCATGCAAACCTCCCGGCAGGGCCAATCCCGAGCGGATCAGCCCTTCCTGGCGGGTGCCTTGCCCTTGGCCGGCGCCGCGGCGGCGGCACCCTCGGCGGCAACCGCCTCGATCTTGGTCGGCGGCACGACGGTGGCCACCACGAAGTCACGGGCGATGGTCGCGCGCATGCCTTCCGTGCCGTGCAGGTCGTGCCAGCGGACGTTGTCGTTGAAGTCCAGCGGCCCGAGATCGGCGGTGAACTGCTCGGGGATCCGGTCGGCGTCGCACCACACATCGACCGCGTGGCGCACCACGTTCAGCACCGCGCCGCGCTTCAGCCCGGGGCTGATCGCGTCGTTCTCGAAATGGACCGGCACCGCGACCTTGATCTGCTCGCCGGGCACCAGGCGCTGGAAGTCGACATGCTCGGGGTTGTCGGTCACCGGGTGGAACTGCACGCCGCGGATCAGCGCGCGGATGGTCGCCGAACCCGTGCTGATCTCGTACACGCGGGACTGCCAGCCGGGCCGATGCAGCTCGCGGACCACCACGCGGGGGTCCAGCGCGATCAGGTTGGGCTCCTGATGTCCGCCATAGATAACCGCGGGTACCTGCCCCGCACGCCGAGTAGCCCGCGCCGCCCCCTTACCGGCTCGCGCGCGAATCTCGGCCTCGATCGTAACGACGTTGGCCATGTTCTGCTCCTGAAAATCAAACGGCCGGCCTCCAGGGGTGCCGGCACAGCGCGGGGACGTAGCCCAGCGCGGGGCGAAGGGCAAGCGTTCGTTCGCCCCGCCCGGCTGGCCGGGTGCGCGCCCCGCGTGACGTCAGCCCGGCGTGTCCAGCATGTGCCGGAAGCGGGCGGCCTTGGTGGCCAGGTATTCGTCGTTCACGCCGTTCGGGGCGAACTGGTGTTCCTCTCGGCCCACCACCTCGATCCCGCAGGCCCGCATCGAGGCGACCTTCTCGGGGTTGTTCGTCAGCAGCCGGATGCGGGTGATGTCCAGCAAGGCCAGCATCGCCGCGCCGGTCATGAAGTTGCGTTCGTCCGCGCCCCAGCCCAGCGCGCGGTTCG
>CAYZKM010000862.1:0-1794 GCA_964478525.1 uncultured Bifidobacterium sp. | reverse complement strand
ATGGTGGAGCTGAGGGGAATCGAACCCCTGACCTCCTCATTGCGAACGAGGCGCTCTCCCAACTGAGCTACAGCCCCATTCCACTCGGCGGCGGGCCGGACCGGCCCCCCGCAGGGCGCGGACAATGCTCATGGGCTCCGGGTGAAGTCAAGCGCGCTCGGTCAGGATTCTTTCATCTTTTCCGCCTATGGTTCCACCCGCCGCGAACACCGCCGCATGACCATCCGGGGGGCCCATCGCCCGGGTTGCGGAGCCATTCCCGCGCGGCTAGCTTCCGCCATCCCAACGGAGAATACCCCGTATGATCAGGACGCTGTTCTGGCTCGCGGACCAACTGATCAGCCTTTACATCTGGGCCGTCATCCTTGCCGCTATTTTCAGCATGCTGGCCGCGTTCAACGTCCTCGATACCCGCAACCGGGTCGTCTGGATGATCGGCGATTTCCTCTACCGGGTAACCGAGCCCGCGCTGCGGCCGATCCGCAACCTGATGCCCAACCTCGGCACCATCGACCTGAGCCCGCTGATCCTGCTGCTGCTGCTGCAGGCCGCCCGCATGCTGCTGAGCAGCCTGTATGAATCGGTCGTCCTCGGCTCGCTCCGGCCGCTGCTGTGACCCCGTTCTGGCGGGAAACGGCGGATGGCGTGACGGTGATGGTGAAGGTGCAGCCGAAATCCCGCCGCCCCGGCGTGCAGGGTGTCGGCCCATCGGCCGATGGTGCCCGCCTGAAGATCGGCGTCACCGAGGCGGCGGAGGCCGGCCGAGCGAATCGGGCGGTGTGCGACGTGGTGGCGGCGGTGCTGGATGTGCCGCGATCCCGCGTAGCGGTCGCCACCGGCGAGACCAGCCGCGAGAAGCTGCTGCGAATCGAGGGCGATCCGCACAGTCTGGCGGCCCGGCTGAGCGCGCTGTGACCGCGCGCATCATCGACGGCAAGGCCCTGGCCAGGCGCCTGCGCGACCAGGTCGCCGGCCGGGTGGCCGCCCTGGCGTTCCGCCCCGGCCTCGCGGTGGTGCTGGTCGGCGACGATCCGGCCAGTGCCGTCTATGTCCGCAGCAAGGACAAGGCCGCGCGCGAGGCGGGGATCGCGGCGCGGACCATCCGGCTGCCGGCCGAGACCTCGGAATCCGCCCTGCTGGCGCAGGTGCGGGCGCTGAACCAGGACCCCGCCGTGGACGGCATCCTGGTGCAACTGCCCCTGCCGGCGCAGATCCGTGCCCAGGCGGTGATCGAGGCCATCGACCCGGCCAAGGATGTCGACGGGTTCCATCCGCTGAATGCCGGCCGCCTGGCGGATGGCCGGCCCTTCCTGGTGCCATGCACCCCGGCCGGGGCGATGAAGCTGCTGGCCGAGGCCGCCGTCACCCTGCCGGGCGCCCGGGCGCTGGTGATCGGGCGGTCATCCATCGTCGGCCGCCCGCTCGCTGCCCTGCTGCTGGCGGCGGACGCCACGGTCACCATCGCCCATTCCCGCACGCGCGACCTGCAGGGCGAGTGCCTGCGTGCCGATGTGGTGATCGCCGCCATCGGCAAGGCGGACTTCGTGCAGGGGGATTGGATCAGGCCGGGCGCGGCGGTGATCGATGTCGGGATCAACCGGCTGGCGGACGGGCGCCTGGCGGGGGATGTCGCCTATGCCGCGGCGTGCGAACGGGCCGGCGCCATCACCCCGGTGCCGGGCGGCGTCGGGCCGATGACCATCGCCTGCCTGATGGAGAACACCCTGATCGCGGCGCTGGCCCGCCGCGGCTGACCGCCGGGCCTCAGAAATCCGTGCAGCGGCCCTTGTGTTC
>CAYZKM010000861.1:0-1803 GCA_964478525.1 uncultured Bifidobacterium sp. | reverse complement strand
CAGGGGTACGAGAAAGGCTTCTTCCTGGGCGGCTGCCTGTTCGACAACGTCACCACCGACATGCGTATCTACCAGGACGAGATCTTCGGGCCGGTCCTGTCGGTGGTGCGCGCCCCCGACGTCGCCACCGCGACCCGCATGATCAACGACCACCGGTTCGGCAACGGCGTGGCGCTGTTCACCAATGATGGCGGCGTGGCACGGGATTTCACGCAGGCGATCCAGATCGGGATGGTGGGCATCAACGTGCCGATCCCCGTGCCGATGTCGTTCCACTCGTTCGGCGGGTGGAAGCAGTCGCTGTTCGGCGACCACCATGTCTATGGCATGGAGGGCGTGCGGTTCTACACGCGCTACAAGGCCGTCACCCAGCGCTGGTCGGGCGGGGCGAAGAAGGGGCCGGAATTCGTGATGCCGACGCCCGGGCGGTAACACGCCGTTCGCCGGCGGCGGGGGTCTCGCCGCCGGTTCAGGCCGCCGCCGCCAGCTTCCCGCGGATCATGTCGACCGCCTTTTCGGCGATCATGATCGTCGGCGCGTTGGTGTTCCCCGATGCCACGATCGGCATGATCGAGGCATCGACCACGCGCAGCCCGTCCATCCCGTGCACCCGCAACTGGTCATCGACCACGGCCATGCCGTCGGGTCCCATGCGGCAGGTGCTGGTCGGGTGATAGACCGTCCCGCCGGTCTGGCGGGCATGGTTCAGCAGTTCCTCGTCGGTCTGCACCGCCGGTCCGGGCAGGTATTCGGATTCGATGAATGCCTCGAACCGCCGGTCACGCAGCAGGCCGCGGATGATCTTCAACCCGGCGACGATCGTGCGCTGGTCATTCGGATCGGACAGGTAGTTCGGGATCATCGCCGGCGCGTCCATCGGGTTCGCCGTCTTCAGCCGGATCTCGCCCCGGCTGTCCGGGCGAAGCTGATAGGCGATGACGGTGAAGCCCGAGAATTTGTGCAGCCCGGCGGCGGGATTGTCGGAACTGAACGGCGAGATCGAGATCTTGATGTCGGGGCTGGCCAGCTCCGCCCGCGTGCGGGCGAACAGCGCCACCGGGCCGGCCGCCATCGTCAGCGGTCCGTCGCGATGCATCAGATAGCGCAGCCCGACGCCCAGCTTCTTGATCGGGTTCATCATCACGTCGTTGAAGGTGATCGGCTGCTTGCAGCGCAGCTTCACCGCTGACGAATAGTGATCCTGCAGGCACTGCCCCACCCCCGGCAGTTCATGCACCACATCGACGCCCGTCTCGGCCAGATGCGCGGCGGGGCCGACGCCCGACAGCATCAGCACATGGGGCGAGCCGATGGCGCCCGCGCACAGGATCACCTCGCGCCGAGCACGGATGGTGCGCGAGGTGTTGGCCTGGCTGTACGCGACACCGACGGCGCGCCTGCCCTCGAACAGCACGCGCTCGGTCGTGGCATGGGTGATCACGGTCAGGTTCGGGCGCTTCGAGGCGGGGTGCAGATAGCCGACGGCGGTCGAGCAGCGGCGGCCGTTGCGGGTCGTGGTCTGCTGGTATCCCACGCCTTCCTGCGTGGCGCCGTTGAAGTCCGTGTTGCGGGGATAGCCGGCATCGGCCGCCGCCTCGATGAAGGCGTCGCAGATCGGATGGTTGTAGGTGGGATCGGACACCGCGAGCGGCCCGCCATCGCCGTGATACGCATCCCTGAACGTCTGCTGGTCCTCGGCTCGGCGGAAATAGGGCAGCACGTCCTGGAACGACCACCCGGCATTCCCCA
This sequence comes from uncultured Bifidobacterium sp., assembly GCA_964478525.1. Lineage (GTDB taxonomy): Bacteria > Pseudomonadota > Alphaproteobacteria > Acetobacterales > Acetobacteraceae > Rhodopila. Next base: position 54 of record CAYZKM010000861.1, on the reverse strand, counting down.
GCTGGCGCCAGTGATCGTAATCCTCGTGCTGGCCACGGATATAGACCATGCCGT
>CAYZKM010000860.1:0-1813 GCA_964478525.1 uncultured Bifidobacterium sp. | reverse complement strand
TCGGTGTAGAACAGCGTCAGGCCGTGCGTCTTGCGCTTCACCTGGTCGATCGGCGTGGTGCGCGCCAGCAGCAGGATCTTGTTGGCCACCTGCGCGGTCGACGTCCAGATCTTCGTGCCGTTGATCTTGTAGCGGTCGCCATGGCGTTCGGCGCGCGTCGTCAGCTCGGTCGTGTTCAGCCCGGTATTCGGCTCGGTCACGCCGAAGCACGCCTTGTCGGTGCCCTGGATCAGCGGCGGCAGCATGCGCGACTTCTGTTCATGCGTGCCGTGCACCACCACCGGATGCAGGCCGAAAATGTTGATGTGGACAGCCGAGGCCCCGCTCATGCCCGCACCCGATTCGGCGATCGCCTGCATCAGGATCGTCGCCTCCATGATGCCCAGCCCGGCGCCGCCATAGGCTTCGGGCATCGCGATCCCCAGCCAGTTGCCCGCCGCCAGCGCATTCACCAGCTCGTGCGGGAAGGTGGAGGTGTTCTCCCGCGTCAGCCAGTACGTGTCGTCGAAATCCTGGCAGAGCCGGACCACCTGGTCACGGATCTGAACCTGGGCGTCGGTCAGGGCGAAGTCCATGGCGGGACCCTTTCGCAGAGTGTCGGTTTCGGTACCCCGGTATAGGCGGGAGCGGCGCGCCAGGGAAATCGCCCAGGGGAAATCGCCCAGGGGAAGTCGCCGCAGCTAGGATTTCAGGGCGATCTCCTCGAACGGCGCCTGGTAGACGAAGCCGGGTACGCGGCCAAAGCTCGATTCCGCCACCCGCGTGCCCGCGGCGCACAGGAATCCCAGCTGCCACAGCGGCACGAACATGTCCTTGGCATGCATGAACTTCTGGATGTCGTGCAGCAGCGCGGTGCGCGTGGCGATATCGGTCTCGTTCAGCTGCCGCTTGTACAGCGCATCGATCTCGGGATACCCGCCATAGGCATAGGGGCTGTCCGCCAGCGCCCACAGCGCGATGCGGGTCGACGCGTTGCCCAGTGCGGCGCTGCCGGTCTGGATCACGCCCTTCCGGTAGCGCTTCTCCTCGAACCCCTTGTTGAAGGCCACCCGCTCGATCGGGCGGATCTTCAGCTTGATGCCCACCGCGGCCAGGTTGTTCACCGCGGCCTCACCGAGGTTGGCCCACGACGAATCCACCCAGTAGAACCCGGCATCGAACCCGCCCGGATACCCCGCCTCGGCCAGCAGCTTCATCGCCTGCTTCGCGTCGAACACCGGCTTGGGCGCCTGCCAGTAGAATTGCAGATGCTGGGGGATGATGTTGCTGGTGATCCGGGAATAGCCAAGGTTCAGCGCCTGGTTGATCGATTCGTAATCCAGCGCCAGCGACGCCGCCCGCCGCACCTTGGGGTTCGACCAGGGCGAGGCCGGGTCCCATTGTTCCGGGAAATACATCCAGTACGTCGCCCCGTCCGGGGCCAGCTGCAGCTTCAGCTCGGCCGACCGCTTGACCTCCGCCGCCAGTTCGCCGCGCACCGAATAGACGAAATCGACCTCGCCCCGCTTCAGCGCGATCACCCGCGTCGCCTCGTCGGGCACCACCTTCATCACATAGCGCTTCACCCGGGGCGGGCGGCGCCAGTAGCCGTCGAACGCCTCAAGCACGAGTTCCTGTCCCGGCGAGAAGCTCGCCACCTTGTAGGGGCCGGCGCCGACCGGATTCTTCGCGATGGTTCCCTCGCCGGCCTCAAGCGCCTTCGGCGAAACGATCGAGCCGGAGCCGTGCGCGAGCGAGTTCGGCAACTGCGAGAACGGCGCCTTGAGCTTGATGACGACCGTACGGTCGTCCGGCGTCTCGACGCCGGCGAGCG
>CAYZKM010000859.1:0-1816 GCA_964478525.1 uncultured Bifidobacterium sp. | reverse complement strand
GGCCCGCACTTGCTGCCGGTCACCTGCGACGACGCCGCGCCCGTGAAGATCGCCAGCTTGTCCTTGGCCTTCGCCATCTCTCCGATCGCATAGGCCGCGGACGACAATGGCACATCGGTCAGCAGGTCGACATTCTTGTTGTCGAACCAGTCACCCGCGATGGCCAGCGCCACATCGGGCTTCAACAGCAAGTCCGCCGACAGCAGCTCCACCTCGATATCGGGGCTGGTCTTGCGGAAATCGTCGATCGCCATCTTCGCGCCCAGCACCGACCCAGGCCCCAGCAGCGACGAATACGTGCCGGTCATGTCGGTCAGCACGCCGATACGGATCGTCCTGTCGGCCGCACGCGCGCGCCGCGACGCCACGACCGACGCAGCCCCCGCCACCATCGCCGCTCGGCGAGTCAATCTGATTGTCATGTTTCCTCCATCACGCCCGCCGGTTCGCCCGGTCGTTGATCCACCAGTATTGCGCAAGAGCTACCTCAACCGCCAGGCGGGCCGTAGATGCGGGTGCGCAGGCGGCGCATCCCCGCCAGCCAGCGATCGCGGTTCGACACCTTCCGCTGTTCATAATCATGCACGGTTTCATGTGAAAGGATCATGAACCGTTCGGCTTCCATCGCATCCAGCACGATCGCCGCCACTTCGGCCGCGGTCATCACGCCATCGACACTCGCCGCGCCGGGCCGCCCGCTGGTCATGCCGGTCTGCACCGATTGCGGACACAGGACGGAAACGCGGATGCCACGGTCGCCGTACTGGATCGCCAGGTGTTCCGCCAGCGAAACAGCCGCGCTTTTGGTGACGCCATACGCCATCGAGTTCATCGACGTCAGCAGGCCCGCCGCGGACGCGGTGTTCAGCAGATACCCCGACCCGCGTGCCAACATGCCGGGCACCAGCACCCGCGCGGCGAACACATGGCTCAGGACATGGATGCGCCAGTTCAGGTCCCAATCCGCGTCCGACGCGCTCTCCATGCCGGCGCGCGAGATGCCGGCGTTCGAGTAGAACACATCGACCGGACCGTATTTCGCCTCGGCCGCCGCGATCAGCGCCTGGATATCGGCTTCCCTGGAAACATCCGTCGGCACCGCAAGGCCATCGATGTCCGCGGCGACCTTCGACAGCTTCTCGGCATTCAGATCGGCCACCACCACGCCACGCGCGCCGGCCGCGGCATAGGCACGCGCCACGGCCTCACCGATACCGCTCGCCCCGCCGGTCACCACACAGACCTTGTCCTTCGGATGCATTCTTGACCCTCCCGCCATAGATGGACACGTATTGACCGCATTGTCGCAGCGGCCGACAGGACTGACAAACGGTGATTCGGACATGCGTCCGGATCACGCCACGAACCGGGGATGGACAGCATGACGGATTGGATCGAAACCTACCGCGGCGCCGTGCCGCCCTGGCAGTGCGACGTGACCGAGCACTTCACGGTCGCCTATTATGTCGACCGGCTGGAGGAAGCCGAGACCACGCTCGCCGAAGCGCTCGATCTGGGCAGGCTGCTGGCCGGCGGTGGCTTCACGCGCCGGCTCGATCTTCGTTTCGCACGTGAACTGCGGGCCGGCAGTGCGTTCCATATCGTCAGCGCCGCGCTTGGCATCGAGGCCACCGGTGATGCGGTCGACCTGCGCGTCGGGCATCGTTTCATCGATTCCGCATCCGGCGAGACGGTGACCTGGATTCACGGGAACCACACAGTAAAGGCCGGCATCGAGTATTCGCATCTGATGGTGGGATACGACCAGGGCAGCAGCCAGAACGGCATCATGAACTTCACCGGCAACTACAGCGGC
>CAYZKM010000858.1:0-1819 GCA_964478525.1 uncultured Bifidobacterium sp. | reverse complement strand
CGCCGGCAGCGCCAGGTAGACCACGAACTGGTTCAGCGCCGAGGTGGTGTCGCGGTCCAGCACGCGGAAATACGCCGCCAGCCAGCCGATCAGGATCAGGCCGAACACCGGCAGCGCGATCGACAGGACGGCAAGCACGGTGCGGACCCCCGGGGGATGGCGGAGCGTGGTATCTGATCGACCTCGCCCCGGCAGGCAAGTGGACCGGATGGAAGTGGGACGGATGCTTGCGCTCGGGCCGCGCGCGCCCTTGAATGCCGGCGACGCGGATACCGCGCAGACAGGAGGAAACCGGCCATGGCGTCCATCCACGCCCGCCTCGCCCATGTGGGCATCTATGCGCATGACAAGCCCCGGCTCGAACGTTTCTACGCGACCGTGCTGGGCCTGCTGGTCACCGACAGCGGCCAGGGGCGCAACGGTGTCGAGCTGACGTTCATGAGCTCCAGCCCCGACAATCATCACCAGTTCGTGCTGGTCAGCGGCCGGCCCGATACCGCGGGCTATAACCCGATCAACCAGATCTCGTTCATGGTCGACTCGCTGTCGCAGTTGCGGGAAGTGCACGGCCGGGCGCTGGCGAACGGGGCGACGGACATGCGCGTGGTCAGCCACGGCAACGCCTGGTCGTGCTATTTCAAGGACCCCGAGGGCAACACGATCGAGGCCTATCTCGACACGCCGTTCCACGTCCCGCAGCCGCACGGCGTGCCGTTCGACCTGACCCGGTCCGACGACGAGATCCTGCGCGAGACCGAGGACCATTGCCGCAAGGACCCGGGCTTCATGCCCATCGAGGACTACAAGAAAAGCCTGGCCCGCCGCCTGGGAGGCTGATCCCGGGCGATGGGTGTCCGGCGGCGGGACGTGGTAAACCCGGCCCGCCGAATCGGAAGCATTGCAGCCTCGCATGACCCTTGCCGCCATCCTGCGCCACGTGGCCCTGGCCATTGGCCTTGCCCTGCTGTCCGCCCTGGTGGTGCGGATGATGATCGCAGCACGGGTGATGGACCGGCCCGACGCGCGCAAGGCGCATGTGAACGCCACGCCCAAGGGCGGCGGGGTGGGCGTGGTGATCGCCTTCCTGGTCGGCATCTTCGCGCTGTATCGCTATGCCGAGTTCGCGCGCCTGGCCGATCCGTATTTCCTGGGGGTGATCGGCGCGTCCGTCACCATCGCCGCGGTCGCGCTGCTGGATGATGTGTTCGACTGGCCGTTCGTGATCAAGCTGGGCGCGCAGGTGCTGGCCGCGGTGGTGGCGGTGGGCAACGGGCTGTATGTGGCCGAGTTCCGCCTGCCCTACCTGGGCACCATCGACGCCCCGTGGTTCGGCGTGGCGGCCAGCCTGTTCTGGCTGGTGTTCGTGACCAATGCGATGAACTTCATCGACGGGCTGAACGGCCTGGCCAGCGGCGTGGCGCTGATCGCGTGCCTGTTCCTGGCCTTCATCGCGGCCAGCCATGGCGGATGGTTCGCCTATGCCGCGGCCGGGTTGCTGGCCGCCGGGCTGGCCGGCTTCCTGCCGTTCAACTTTCCGCGCGCGCGCATCTTCATGGGCGATGTCGGCAGCCAGTTCTGCGGCTTCATCCTGGCCGTGCTGGCCATCGCCGCCAGCCGCTTCGACGGGGTGGAGCTGTCCTTCCTGCTGATGCCCCTGCTGCTGTCGGGGGTGCTGTTCGATGTCGCCTTCACCCTGGCCAGGCGCGCCCTGCAGGGCGAGCGCCTGACGCGGCCGCATCGCGGGCATCTGTACCAGATCGCCCAGCGGTCGGGCGTGCCGGCGACGACCGTGACCCTGGTGCATTGGGGGTTCGCCATC
>CAYZKM010000857.1:0-1820 GCA_964478525.1 uncultured Bifidobacterium sp. | reverse complement strand
CATCGCCTTGTTCATCGATGGCGCAAACCTCTACTCGGCCTCGCGCAACCTGGGGTTCGATGTCGATTATCGCAACCTGCTGGAGTTTTTCCGGCGGAAATCACACGTCATACGCGCCTACTACTACTCGGCCGTTCTGGAAACGGATGAATATTCTCCGTTGAAGCCACTCACCGACTGGCTCGCCTATAACGGCTATACGCTCGTCACCAAGCCGGCGAAGGAATTCACCGACGCCGCCGGACGCCGCCGCATCAAGGGCAACATGGATATCGAGGTCGCGGTGGACATGCTGGAACTGGCCGACAAGATCGACCACGCCATCCTGTTCAGCGGCGATTCCGACTTCCGCCGCCTGGTGGAGGCGGTGCAGCGCAAGGGCGTGCGCGTCTCGGTCGTGTCCACCATCCGCACCAGCCCGCCGATGGTGGCGGACGAATTGCGCCGCCAGGCCGATCAGTTCCTGGAACTGTCCGACATCGCCCCGGAATTCACCCGCCGCCAGACCGAACCGCGCACCCGCTCGGTCCCGGTGCGCAACACGCCGGCGGTCCCATTCATCGACGCCAACGACGAGGCGTGAACGCTCGGCCAGGCGCGCCCCACCCGCAGGCACCGGGTCGCGACTGCCCGACCTGCCCGCGCCTGGTGGCCTACCGCCAGGCCAACCGCGCCGCGCATGACGACTGGCACAACGCGCCCGTCCCCAGCTTCGGCGCCCTCGATTCCCCGCTGCTGGTCGTCGGGCTCGCACCCGGCGTGCGCGGAGCCAACCGCACCGGGCGCCCGTTCACCGGCGATTTCGCCGGCGTGCTGCTGTACCGGACCCTGCTGACATTCGGCCTGGCCGGCGGCCGCTTCGACGCCCGCGCCGATGACGGCATGACACTGACCGGCTGCCGCGTCACCAACGCGGTACGCTGCGTCCCCCCCGGCAACCTGCCCGTGCCGGCCGAGATCAACAGCTGCAACACCTACCTGGCGCAGGAAATCGCCGCGATGACGGCCCTGCGCGGCGTGCTCGCCCTGGGCGGGGTCGCCCACAAGGCCGTGCTGCGCGCCCGCGGGCTGCGCGCCTCCCACGTGCCGTTCCGACACGGCACGCTGCACGACCTGCCCGGCGGGCTGGTGCTGGCGGACAGCTATCACGTATCCCGGCTGAATACGAACACCGGCCGCCTGACCGAGGCGATGTTCCACGACGTCGTGCGGACCCTGCTCGCGCGCCTGGGATAAAGATTGATCTTGCGTACATCTTAAAGCGGAGGCACCCTGCCCGCATGACCGACACCACCGCCCGTCTGACCGACGTGACCGAGGCGACCATCGTCCTGCTGGTCGACACCTTCTACCAGCGCGTCCGCCGCGATCCCGTCCTGGGACCGGTCTTCGACACCGCGATCGCCGCGGACGCATGGCCGGCGCATCTGCAGAAAATGTATGCGTTCTGGTCGTCGGTGATGCTGACCTCGGGCCGCTACAAGGGCAATCCCGTCGCGGTCCACACCCGGGTGGACGGCATCACCCCGCCCCTGTTCGGCAACTGGCTCGATTTGTTCGAGGCGACGGCGGCCGAGCTGTTCGTTGCGGAGATTGCGGATGAGTTCGTCCTGCGCGCCCGCCGCATCGCCGAGAGCCTGAAGCTGGCGCTGTTCTTCCGCCCCGACCAGGCCTGGGCGGAAGATCTGCGGCAGCGCGGGGCGCCGGCGCGGGGCTGAACCGCCGCCACGCCGGATCGTGCCGGCGTGTTGCATCGCGCGACCGGGCGGCCAGAGCATGATCCCGCTGAGCGGAACCGTGGCAGCGGGTGAATCATGCGA
>CAYZKM010000856.1:0-1826 GCA_964478525.1 uncultured Bifidobacterium sp. | reverse complement strand
CGCCGTTCGTTCACTGCTGCCAGCGCAGCCGGAACGAGGCGGTGCACGGCCGCCAAACGCACAGGAAAACCCACGAGCCTAGCTCAGCCCATGAACGGCGTGGGATCGATATAGGCCGGCTCCGCCATGATCGCGAACGGATAGTCTGGCGTCTTGACGATCTTCCCCCAGAACTGCCCGCGATTCGCCGACTGGTCCTTTGCTCTGATCGTCTGCGGCCCGATCGGGGTGTCGAACGTCATGCCGATCATCGCCTTGGCGACCTTGTCGGTGTCGAAGCTGTTGGCCTTCTTTACGCCCGCAACGAAGCACAGCAGCGCGGTGTAGCCGACGATGCACCAGGAGGGCTGGAACTCCTCCTTGGTATACGCCTTGATGCGCGCGGCATATTCCCTGTACGCAGCCGGTGCATTCGGCCAGATCACCGGGTCGTAGGTGTTGGCGATGATGCCCACCGGGTAGTCGGTGCCAAGCGACCGGGTAACCTCAATCGATCCGGTCTCGCCGGCGCCGACGAAATTGTTCTTGATGGTGTCGAAGTAACCCAGCGGCTTGGCCTGCTTCACCATGCTGGCGAAGTCGCCGGCGAAGACCGCGCTGAACACGCCGTCCGGCTGCTTGCTAAGCTGCGCGGTGATGAACGGGCTGAAATCCGCCTGGCCCAGCTTCGGCCATTGCTGGTCGACGATCTCGATCTCTGGCCGCAACGTCTTCAGGTAGGCCGTAAATGAGGCGACGATGTCGCGGCCGTAGGCATAGTCCGGGACAATGGTGGCGATGCGCTTGACCGGCAGCTTTGCCATCATGGTGGCGGCGGAACGTCCCTCGATATCGGTCGTCGGCGCCACGCGCACGACGTAGGGATGGATGTTCTTTTCGTCCGTCAACTGGATTGTCTTGGCGCCGGGCACCACCAGCAGGATCTTGTTTTCCTTTGCAATCACCGACACCGCCGGCGCCTCGGCCGAGGTGAAGGAGCCGACGAGGAAATCCACGCTGTCCTTCAGCACCAGTTCGCGTGACACGCGCACCGCTTCGTCGGCGTTCGCCTTGGTATCGCGCGGGATCAGTTGCAGCTTGCGGCCGAGCAGACCGCCGGCGTTGTTGACCTCCTGCACGCAGAGTTCGGCGCCGCGGGTGATGGGTTGGCCATAGAGCGCACCGGGCCCGGACAGGGCCATCGGGAAGCCGATCTTGATCGTATCGGCGGCGTTGCCGAGCTTCGGCAGTACGGCGAACGCGCCGGCGGACAGGCCCGCCGACAGAACGGTGCGACGTCGCATAGTGGTTCCTCCCTGACGGCCGGGCTCGCGCCAGCCTCGGGGCGGATCAAACCATTTCGTTCCAGTTAGCGCAACCGCCGGGATTGACCCGAGCGCCGTGCTCCAACAGCCTTCGCACCGCGCCACCGGGAGGAGCCCCAATGACCCAGGATCAGACATCTGCCACCCCGCTTGTCCCCACGGACCCGGCGTCCCTCGGCTTCGCGCCAGAGCGGCTTGGCCGCATCGTGCCGGCGCTGCGTGCCGAGGTGGAGGCAGGACGCATGCCCGGCGCGGTGATCGCCATCGCCCGCCACGGCCGCCTGGCGCTGCATGAGGCGGTGGGCTTCCTGGGTCCCGACGACCGCACGCCGATGCCGCGCGACGCGCTGTTCGCCGTCGCCTCGATGACCAAGCCGGTGACCGGCGTGGCGGGGCTGATGCTGTGGGAGGAAGGCAGGCTGGGCCTGGGCGACCCGGTCGAGCGGTTCCTGCCGGAACTCGGCAACCGGCGCGTGGCGGTGCTGAATGAGCGGGTGCGTGCCGGGTCCGGACCGATCGAAA
>CAYZKM010000855.1:0-1830 GCA_964478525.1 uncultured Bifidobacterium sp. | reverse complement strand
CACCGCCATGTCCGGATTCTGGATCGGCACCACGATCGACGCGCGCAGCCGCGGCTCCTTGTCCAGCCACTCCTTCGCCATCCAGTCGTTGATCGCCTTGGCGAAGCCGGCGCCCATGTCCTCGCTGAACAGCAGCTGCGCGCCATACAGGCAGTTGGCGATGGCCAGGCTGGTGCGGAACGGGTTCAGCGCGTGCTGGCGCAGCAGGTCCAGATCCGACCCGGGCTTCCTGCCGGCGACGCGCCAGTCGGGGCGGGCAGTCAGCGGCGAGTTGGCGGGATAGGCGATCGAGTCGAGTTCATGCATCCCGCGCTGGACGATGATGTCACGCCAGTGGTCCGACAGGTACGGGTGCAGCGCCTTCAGGCTGGGCACCGCTGGATGAATGTCGCAGTCGATACCGCCGGGTTCGATAACGCTCATGGAGTCCTCGTCAGGGGACGGCGTGGTCCGCCGTCCCGCGTCTTGTTTGCCGAGCAGATATTGCGAACCCGGGGGCCAACCCGGGCGAGACTGTCTCCGGATCGGCATGTCTGACATGAAATCACCCCATCGGCCACTGTTTTCCCGATTACGGTCAGCCGGAAGGCGCTATAGCGACACGCATGACGTCCCTCTCCCGCCGGCTGTTCGCCGCCGCCCCCATCGCCGCTGTCGCCGCGCTGACCCGGCCCGCCGCGGCCGAGACGCTGGTGGAGCCGACGCTGCGCCTGGCGCCCAATCCCGATGGTGCCGCGCGCGTGGCGCTGACGCTGGATGCCTGCCCGGGTGGGTTCGATGAACGGATCGCCCGCGTGCTGGTGCAGGAACGGATCCGCACGACGATCTTCGTCACCGCCGCCTGGATCAGCCGCAACCCGGCCGGGCTGGCCCTGTTCCTGGCCCATCGCGACCTGTTCCGGCTGGAGAATCATGGCGCCCGCCACATCCCGGCCGTGCTGGGCAACGGCACGGTCTATGGCCTGCCCGCCGCCGGCACGCTGGACGCCATCCGCCAGGAAATCGCCGGGGGTGCGTCGGCCATCGAGGCCGCCAGCGGCGCGGCACCCGCCTGGTACCGCGACGCCACCGCGCGATACAGCCCCGCCGCCATCGAGATGATCCAGGACATGGGCCTGCGCGTGGGCGGCTACTCGCTGAACGCCGACCAGGGCGCATCCCTGCCTGCCGCGGCGGTGGCCGAACGGGTGGCGCGGGCGCGGGATGGCGATGTGATCCTGGGCCACATCAACCAGCCGAACCGGCCCAGCGGACCGGGGATCGTGGACGGTGTGATGGCGCTGAAGGCTCAGGGAATGGCGTTCGCCTGGCTTCCCTGACCTAGACCGGGATCGGAAACGGCGTGCCGAAATGGCACGCGGCCATGTGCCCGCCCCCGACATCCGCCAGCGGCGGCACCTGTTCCCTGCACACCGCCTTCGCGATCGGGCACCGCGGATGGAAATGGCACCCCGCAGGCACATTCGCCGGGCTCGGCACATCCCCCGTCAGCACGATCCGCGTCCGCCGGCGCTCCGGGTCCGGCACCGGCGCGGCCGACAGCAGCGCCTGCGTGTACGGATGATGCGGGGCCGAGAACAGTGTGTCGGTCTCCCCCATCTCCACCAAGCGGCCAAGGGAACTCACCGCCACCCGGTGCGCGACATGGAGCACCACCGCGAGGTCGTGCGAGATGAACACATAGGCCAGGCCGAACTGCTCCTGCAGGTCCTGCATCAGGTTCACGACCTGCGACTGGATCGACACGTCGAGCGCCGAAACCGGTTCATCCGCGACGATCAGACGCGGCCGCGGCGCCAGGGCTCGGGCGATGGCGATGCGTTGCCGCTG
>CAYZKM010000854.1:0-1846 GCA_964478525.1 uncultured Bifidobacterium sp. | reverse complement strand
GATCGCCGCCGGCACCGTGGCGGACGCGATCCGCATGGGCTCCGAGATCTTCGCCCAACTGAAGCAGGGTCTGCACGACGCCGGCCACAACACCAATGTCGGCGACGAGGGCGGCTTCGCCCCCAACCTCTCCAGCGCGGACGAGGCGCTGGGCTTCATCGCCAAGGCCTGCGAGAAGGCCGGCTATCGCCCCGGCGAGGACGTGACCTTCGCGCTGGACTGCGCGGCGACCGAGTTCTTCAGGAACGGCCGCTACGAGCTGGAAGGCGAGGGCAAAAGCCTCGATCCCGCCGGCATGGTGCAATACCTGGCCGACCTGGCCGGGCGCTATCCGATCGTGTCGATCGAGGATGGCTGTTCCGAGGATGACTGGGACGGCTGGAAGCTGCTGACCGACGCGATCGGCGCCAAGGTGCAACTGGTCGGCGACGATTTGTTCGTGACCAACCCCGAGCGCCTGCGCCGCGGCATCGAGACCGGCACGGCCAACGCCATCCTGGTGAAGGTGAACCAGATCGGCACCCTGAGCGAGACCCTGGAAGCCGTGTCGATGGCGCGCCACGCGAGCTTCGGCGCGGTCATGAGCCACCGCTCGGGCGAAACCGAGGATGCCACCATCGCCGACCTGGCCGTGGCGACGAATTGCGGCCAGATCAAGACCGGGTCGCTGTCGCGCTCCGACCGGACGGCCAAGTACAACCAGCTGATCCGCATCGAACAGCAGTTGGGCCCGGCCGCCCGCTATGCCGGGCGCACCATCCTGCGCGCCTGATCGGACCTGCCACCCCTCCCCGCGCGGGAGGGGAATCTTCCCGTCCGTTCACGATTCCTTAAGCCATGCGTGCGTCAAATGCGTCCCGCCCCGATGGGACTGACGCCGTATGACCGACCCCGCCGCCGCAACGACGCTTCCGCCATCCGCCTCGCCGGATCCGCTGCGCGCCGCGCTGCTGGAAAGCCGCCAGCGCTGGCGCGACCTGGTCGGGCTGACGGCGGATTTCGCTTTTGAAACCGACGCCTGGGGCCGCTTCGTCTTCGTGATGCCCGACCCGGCGCTGGGCTGGAGCGCGTCGGGCCTGGTGGGAGAGCCGAGCGAACGGCTGCTGGCGGAGGAGGGGGATGGCGCGGGGTTCAATCCGTTCCAGGTGACCATTCCCGTCCGCCGCAAGCGCGCCTGGCTGAAACGCGGCGATGGCGGCGTGGCGTGCCTGGACATGGCGGCCATGCCGGTGCTGGACCCGACAGGGGCCATCGCCGGCGTGCGCGGCCTGGGCATCGACGTGTCGGATATCGACGCCACCGGGGCCCGCGCCGCCGCCGCGCTGCGCCGCGGCGAGGTGCTGGAGCACATCCTGTGGCGCACCGGGCGGGAGGTGCGAGCCCCGCGCATGATGCGCGCCGCGCTGAACGCGCTGATCAGTGCCCTGGGTGCCGAGGGGGCCGCGGTGGTGGTGCTGCCCCCGGATGCCGCGCCGGCGCGGATCGCCCACCAGGGCGGCACCGGCGCCGAGGCGATGCTGCCCACCCTTGCCCCATTGCTGCCGGCGACCACGCGCGCGCCGCGCCATGCCGTCGACCGCGACGGCCGCCCGGTCCTGGTGGCCGGCTGCCAGACCCGCTTCGGCGACCATGGCGGCATCGGCATCTGGCGGGCGCCCGATGCGCGCCCATGGGACCAGGACGACCGGCTGCTGGCCGCGTCGTCGGCCAACATCATCCGCATGGTGCTGGAGCACGAGGGCATCCAGACCGAGATGCATCGCCAGGCGCGGACCGATCCGCTGACCGGTCTGCTGAACCGTCGCGCCTTCATGGAGGAAGCGGAGCGACATGCCGAGAGATTACG
>CAYZKM010000853.1:0-1851 GCA_964478525.1 uncultured Bifidobacterium sp. | reverse complement strand
TTGAATCACATCTTCAGGCCGCGCCGGAAGCGCTAGTGTCCACAGGACCTAGCGCATGATCACGCTGAGCGGAACCGTGGCAGCGGGTGAATCATGCGCTCAAACAATGAGCTAGCGCGCGCTGACCGTTTACGGTCAGCCGGAAAGCGCGCTAGCATCCCGGCCCGCGGCACGACCCCGCCGCCATCAGGGAAACTTCGGACATAGCCATGAGCGGACCTCTCGCCGGCATTCGTATCCTCGACCTGACCACCGTGCAGATGGGCCCGTGGTGCACCCGCATCGTCGCCGATTACGGCGCCGAGGTGATCAAGGTGGAAGCGCCGGAAGGCGATTCCAGCCGCTATACCGGCGTGCCGCGCAACCGCGGCATGAGCGGCACGTTCCAGCACAACGCCAAGGGCAAGCGCTCGATCGCCATGGACCTCAAGCGGCCCGAGGCGAAGGAGGCCATCCTGCGTCTGGCCAGGGACTGCGACGCCCTCGCCTCCAACATCCGTCCCAAGGCGCTCGAACGCCTCGGCCTCGACTACAACTCGGTCAAGGCGGTCAACCCGACGATCGTCTATCTCAGCATGGTCGGCTACGGCTCGGGCGGACGCTATGCCGGACGCCCGGCCTATGACGACCTGATCCAGGCTGCCTCGGCCATCCCGATGCTGCTGCAGCGCTCGACCGGCGAGCCGCGCTTCATCCCGATGGCGGCGATCGACCGCATCGTCGGTGGCGCCGCCGCCAATGCCCTGCTGGCCGGGCTGCTCGCCCGCGCGCGCACCGGCATCGGGCAGTGCATCGAGGTGCCGATGTTCGAGACCATGGCGCAGTTCGTGCTGTCCGAGCACATGCAGGGCACCACCTTCGACCCGCCCACCAGCCCGCCAGGCTATCCGCGCACGCTCTCGCGTTCACGCAAGCCGTACGCGACCAGGGACGGGTTCCTCGCCGTGCTGCCCTACAACGACGGCCAGTGGCGGCGGTTCTTCGAGGCTGTCGGCAAGGGCCACATCCTGCGTGACGACCCGCGCTTCGCCGATATCGGTGCGCGCACGGCCAATATCGACTCGCTCTACGACATGATCGGCGAGGAGGTGAAGCACCGCACGACGGCCGAATGGCTGAAACTGCTGCAGGAAAACGACATCCCCTGCATGGTGCCCCATACGATCGAAACCCTGATGGAGGATCCGCATCTGCACGATCGCGGGTTCTTCGTCTACCAGGACCACCCCTCGGAAGGGCGCATCCGCACGATGCGCGAACCCAGCACCTGGTCGGAAACCGTCCCCCCCAGCGGCCGGTTCGCCCCCCGCCTGGGACAGCACACCCGCGAAATCCTGGCCGAAGCCGGCTACAGCCCGGCCGAGGTCGACGCGATGATCGCCGAGCGGATCGCGATGACGGACGTGCGGTAGGGGCTGGGGCGCGTCGCCGGAAAGCCCACTTGGGAAAGCCCACTCGGGGCCAAGCGCGTCCGGCATGTTCCGGGGCTGCGACCGGCCCCTATCCCGCTTGACCGCATCCCGCCCGCGCGACCACACTCCGCCGCGTTGGACCGCACGTGGGCGTCTGCGACCCGGGCGGCCAGACCTATTGTGAACGTTCGAGACAAAGGGGAGCACGATGCCTCAGGTAACCCTGACGGTGAACGGCAGGCAGCACACGGTGGAGGTCGAGGGTCGGACCCTGCTGGTGGAGGTGCTGCGGGAAAAGCTGGGTCTGACCGGCACCCATGTCGGCTGCGACACCAGCCAGTGCGGCGCCTGCGTGGTGCATGTCGACGGCAAGGCGGTGAAGAGCTGCACGGCTCTGGCGCTGGCCTGCGAAGGCGCCCAGGTGACCACCATCGAGGGC
>CAYZKM010000852.1:0-1855 GCA_964478525.1 uncultured Bifidobacterium sp. | reverse complement strand
CTGCGGGCGCCGGTCGACGGCGAGGTGGTGAACCTGGCCATCTTCACCAAGGGCGGCGTGATCGACCCGGGCCGCCCGGTGCTGGACATCGTGCCGAGCGCGCGGGTGATCGTGGCCGAGGCCGAGATCCGGCCCGAGGATATCGAGTATCTGCGCGTCGGCCAGCGCGCCGAGGTGATCCCGACCGGCTTCAACCCGCGCGCGACCGCACCGATCACCGGCGAGGTCCGGGTCATCTCGGCCGACCGCGTCACCGACACGCGCAGCGGCCGCACCTACTTCAAGGCCGAGGTCGCGCTGGTGGCGGACCAGGACAAGGGCCGCCTGCTGGCGCGGCTCGGTCCCGGCATGCCGGTCGAGGTGGTGGTGCCGGTCGCCCCCCGCACCGCGCTCGATTACCTGACCGCGCCGCTGCGGGAGAGCTTTCGCAGCGCCTGGCGGGAGCTTTAGGGGCAGGCGGGATCGGGCAGCGCCGGCGTCGGAACCCGCGTCCCGGCGGCCAGCTGGTTTGGCGAGGAATACGCCGCCGGCTCGGTGGACCAGGCTGGCGGCTCCGGCGGGATGGATCACGCCGGTGTGTGCGGCGATCGGGACCCGGAAATGGCGCGGGGAAACCGCGCCGTACGCCTGCATTGCGCGGGACGCGCAGAATTCGCACTTGCAAAATGGCGCGCGGTGCCGCAAATGGCCGCCCGATATAGCCGGTCGCTATCGGGCCGGAAGTTTTTCACGGGCGCGCGGGGCTTCCCGGATCCAGGACTGGATCACGCGCCCGTTCGACGTATGGAGGTTCACCGTGTCTAGCACGCCGCTCGATAAGATCAGGAATATTGGGATCACCGCGCATATCGACGCGGGGAAGACCACAACGACCGAGCGCATCCTCTATTACACCGGTGTCTCGCACAAGATCGGCGAAGTGCACGACGGCAACACCACGACCGACTACATGGACCAGGAGCGGGAGCGGGGGATCACCATCACCTCGGCCGCGGTGACGTGCGACTGGAAGGACACCCGCATCAACATCATCGACACGCCCGGCCATATCGACTTCAACATCGAGGTCAACCGGTCGCTGCGCGTGCTGGACGGTGCCATCTTCATCATCGAGGGCGTGGCCGGCGTGCAGCCGCAGTCCGAGACCAACTGGCGCCTGGCCGACCGCTACAACGTGCCGCGCATCATCTTCATCAACAAGCTGGACCGCACGGGCGCCGATTTCTACCGCGCCTTCGCCACGCTGAAGGAAAAGCTGGACATCGTCGCGCTGCCGCTGCAGCTGCCGATCGGCATCGAGGACAAGTTCCTGGGCGTTGTCGACCTGGTCGAGATGAAGGCGATCATCTGGGAAGGCGGCGAGCTGGGCGCGAAGTTCCACGACGAGCCGATCCCGGCGGACCTGGCGGAACAGGCGGCGGAATACCGGCAGCTGCTGCTGGATACCGCGCTGTCGGTCGATGACCAGGGCATGGAAGAGTATTTCGAGAAGGGCGACGTCTCGGTCGAGACCCTGAAGCGCGCCATCAAGACCGGCACCATCTCCGGCGCCTTCCGCCCCGTGCTGTGCGGCACCGCCTTCAAGAACAAGGGCGTGCAGCCGCTGCTCGACGCCGTGCTCGACTACCTGCCGAGCCCGATCGACGTCCCCGGCATCGCGGTGGCCGCCGAGGAGGGCGCGGACGAGAGCGACATGGCCGACCGCCGCCGCATCAAGGCCGATCCGGCCGCCCCGTTCGCCGGCCTCGCCTTCAAGATCATCAACGACAAGTACGGCACGCTGACCTTCGTGCGCGTCTATGCCGGCAAGCTCTCGTCGGGCGACATGGTGATGAACACCACCAAGGACCACCGC
>CAYZKM010000851.1:0-1859 GCA_964478525.1 uncultured Bifidobacterium sp. | reverse complement strand
GGATGGTCCGACGAGTTCGCACGATCCGTGCTCGGCCAAATGCGATAGCCCTGACACGCCCCCGCCGCCCCCTTGCGCAATCCGCCATCTGCGCTTTGATCCGACCGACGCCCCCAGGAGGCCGCGATGCTGACGCTGTCCGTGCTCGACCAGTCGACCGTGGTTTCCGGCCGATCTCCCGACACCTCGATCCGGGAGAGCATCCGGCTGGCGCAGCATTGCGAGGCGCTGGGCTATGCCCGGTACTGGTGCGCCGAACACCACAACTCGGCAAGCCAGGCGGGCACGGCGCCGGAAATCCTGATCAGTGCGATCGCCGCCTCGACCGCGCGCATCCGGGTGGGGTCGGCGGGGATCATGCTGCCGCATTACGCGGCGCTGAAAGTGTCGGAACAGTTCCGCGTGCTGGAGGCGATCGCGCCCGGGCGGATCGATCTGGGGCTGGGGCGCGCGCCGGGATCGGATGGGCGGACCGCCTATGCGCTGAACCCGAATGCCGAAACCGCGGCCGACCAGTTCCCCGGCCAGGTGCGCGACCTGCTGGCCTGGACGGCCGGGAACAAGCTGGTCGAGGGGCATCCGTTCCGCGACATCACCGCCCAGCCGGCGGGCCCGACGACGCCCGAGGTGTGGATCCTCGGCAGTTCCGACTATGGCGCGCAGGTCGCCGCCTTTTTCGGGCTGCCGTTCTGCTTCGCGCAGTTCATCACCGATGGCGGCGCGGAACGCGCGATCCAGATCTATCGGGACGGCTACCGGCCCAGCCAGCGCCATCCCGGCCCCTATGCCGCCGTCTGCGTCTGGGGCATGGCGGCGGACACCGCGGAACGGGCGGAATGGCTGTTCGGTTCGCGGGCGATATCCCGGCTGTGGCGCGACAAGGGGATTTTCGCGCCCCTGCCCTCGCCCGAGGAGGCGGCGGCGGAGATGTTGTCCGACAGCGAGAAGGCCCATCTGGAGCGCATCAAGGCCCGCGCCTTCTACGGCACGCCCGACGTGGTGGGCGCCCGCCTGCGCGCCCTGGCAGACCGATGCGGGGTGGAGGAGGTTGCGATCCTGACCACGCTGCACGACCCCGAGGCCCGCCGGCATTCCTATGCCCTGCTGGCGGGGGAGTTTGGTCTATCGCATGATCACGCTGCGCGGGACCGTGACAGCGTGTGAATCGTGCGATCAGACAGCGCACGATCACGCTGCGCGGAA
The DNA here is from genome assembly GCA_964478525.1 of uncultured Bifidobacterium sp. GTDB lineage: Bacteria > Pseudomonadota > Alphaproteobacteria > Acetobacterales > Acetobacteraceae > Rhodopila. The sequence goes on along the minus strand of CAYZKM010000851.1, from coordinate 656 downwards.
CCGTGGCAGCGTGTGAATCGTGCGGTCCGATCGCTTGCGGCCGGCACGCCCTAGGGACGCAGCGCCCCCGGGCCGCGGCTGACCGACCTGCCGGCCCGCCACACCTGGTAGCGCAGTATCAGCCAGGCCACCACGGCGGCGCCAAGCGCGACCGGCAGGATAAGCAGTGCCACCCCCAGGGCGAAGGCGGCGATGGCCAGCGCGCCGGCGATCACCGCGATCAGGATCGCCCAGAACAGCACGCGGTTCAGCAGCGTGGGCCTGGGTGGCGTGCGGAACTCGCCCTCCAGCGTCATGTCCAGCTCGGGTGGTCGGTCGCTCATGGGGGACAAGGTGGCCCCCGCGCGGTGCCGGTTCAAGATGGGACGCGTCAGCGCCACCCCTGCAATCGTTCCGCCGCCGCGATCATGTCCGCCTCGGGCCCGCAATAGCTGAACCGCACGAAGCGGTTCCCCCGCGTGCGGTCGAAATCCACCCCCGGCGTCGCCGCCACCCCGGCCTCGGCCAGCATCCGCGCGCAGAACGCCACGCTGTCATTGGACCGGTCGGCGATGTCGGCGAACAGGTAGAACGCGCCCTCGGCCGGCGACCGATGGGCGAACCCCGCCCCCGGCAGCGCCCGCAGCAGGTGATCGCGCGACCGGCGATAGCGGGCG
>CAYZKM010000850.1:0-1864 GCA_964478525.1 uncultured Bifidobacterium sp. | reverse complement strand
CCGCCCTCCCATCGTCATGCCGCTGCCGGCCAGGCACAGCGCGACCGGCACCATGCGGATCACCGTCAGGCTCAGGACCGCGTAGACCAGGCTGGCCAGGTCGAGACGGGCCAGCAGTATCGGCACCACCGCCGAGCCGAACAGGATCCAGGTGGCCGCGGCCAGGATGCGCCCGGCATTCTCCGATCCCGGCAGCATCTCGTGCTTCGTCTGCGCCGGCAGGCTGCTCAGTACCAGGCCGGCGACGAAGCAGGCGATGAAGCCGCTGCCGCCAAGCGCCTGCGCGGCGGCGAAGCAGCACGCGGCCAGCGCCAGGGCAGGCAGGTCGCGCCAGGCCTCGCTCAGCCAGCCCGCGCGGCGCGCGGCGCGCAGCACGGTCCGCGCCGCCAGGGCCAGGCCGGCGCCGACCGCCAGGCCGATGCCGAACTCCTCGATCACCACCAGGCTGATATGGGCCACCGTGCCGTGCTCGATCTGCGTGCCGACGGCATAGCCCAGCAGGATGACCACCAGCGGCACGCAGATGCCGTCGTTCAGCCCGCTCTCCAGGTTCAGGCTTTCGCGCATCGGCGCCGGCACCGCCTGGTTGGTCACCACCGGGGCGCCCAGGGCGGCATCGGTCGGGGCCAGGATCACCGCCAGCAATGCCAGTTCCAGCCAGCCCAGTGATGGAAACAGAAGCCAGGCGAAGCCCAGGCCCAGCACGATGGTCAGCGGCAGCCCGACCAGCAGCAGGCGCAGCGGCAGGCCCAGATGGCGCCGGATGACGCCGGTATCGGCGCTGGCCGCGTCACTGAACAGCACCATCGCCAGGGTCATCTCGGCCAGGCCCCGCAGCGCGGCGGATGTCGCGGGCAGGCTGAGCGCGTTCAGCATCGGCGGCGCAAGCAGGATGCCGGCCCCGGTGAACACGATCGCGCTGGACAGGCTGGACCGGTCGATGCGTCCGGCCACGGCACAGTAAAGCAGCAGGATGCCTGCCAGGATGGCGATGGTCTGGTACACGGACGGGCGGTCTCCACGCGGCGCGATCGCACCGCCTTATGCCGTGCCGCGCCGGCCCGCGATAGGCGCGGATGGCGGCTTTTGATCCCTGTCCGACAGTGACGGCACCGGGCGCCGCACCGGCCCCGGCGGTCAGCGGACCAGCAGTGCGACCAGCAGGATGCCGCCGACGATGATGCGGTACCAGGCGAAGGGGGCGAAGCCATGGCGGCCGACGAAGCCGACGAACCAGCGGATCACCCACAGCGAGACCAGGAAAGCGGCGATGAAGCCGACCGCGATCAGCTCCATCCCATCCGCCGACAGCGTCGCGCGGTTCTTGTACAGGTCATAGACCGCCGCCGCCGTCAGCGTGGGGATCGCGAGGAAGAACGAGAACTCGGCCGCGGTCTTGCGCGTCACGCCCATCAGCAGCGCGCCCAGGATGGTCGCGCCCGACCGTGACACGCCGGGGACCATGGCGATGCACTGGACCAGGCCGATGCCCAGGGCGAGCTGCGGGGTGAACCGCTCGATCTGGTTGATCGTCGGCACCGGGCGGATCCGCTCGATCACCAGGATGGCGATGCCGCCCAGGATCATCGAGCTCGCCACGACCAGCGGCGTGAACAGATAGGCCTTGATGATGCCGTGCACCGCGGCCCCGACGACGGCGGCGGGCAGGAAGGCCAGCAGGATCGCCATCACGAAGCGCAGCGCGCCGGGATCGCGGCCCAGGCCCAGCAGCACGTCCAGGAAGCGGCGCCAGTAGATCACCAGCACCGCCAGGATGGCGCCCATCTGGATCACCACCTCGAACACCTTGCCTGGCGGTCCGTCGAAGCTCAGCAATTCGGCGGCCAGGATCAGATGGCCGGTC
>CAYZKM010000849.1:0-1868 GCA_964478525.1 uncultured Bifidobacterium sp. | reverse complement strand
GAGCCAGGGCTGGCGGGCGAAGGTCGAGCTGACCACCAGGAACTCGCTCATGAAGATGCCGAAGGGCGGGCCGCCGGCAATCGCCAGCACGCCGGCCACCAGCCCCCAGCCCAGCAGCGGGTGCGATTCCGTCAGGCCGGAGATTTCCGAGATGCGCTGCGTGCCCTTCACCTGCGCGACGTTGCCGACCGCGAAGAAGATCGCCGACTTGGTCAGGCTGTGCATTGTCATCTGCAGCAACCCGGCGAAGTTGCCGAGCGGCCCTGCCATGCCGAAGGCGAACACGATGATTCCCATGTGCTCGATCGACGAGTAGGCAAACAGGCGTTTGATGTCCCGCCGCCGGTAGAGCATGAACGCGGCGAACAGCACCGACAGCAGCCCCATCCCAATCATCAGCGGGTTCGGTGCGATGGCGCCGGGGTTGGCCGCCAGCAGCACCTTGAAACGTAGCAGCGCATACAGCGCCACATTCAGCAGCAGGCCGGACAACACGGCGGAGATCGGCGTCGGGCCTTCGGCGTGCGCGTCCAGTAGCCAGGCGTGCAGCGGCGCAAGCCCGACCTTGGTGCCGTAGCCCAGCAGCAGGAAGATGAAGGCGATGTTCAGCAACGACGGATCGAAGGACGGCGCCAGCCGCAGCAGATGCGTCCAAACCATCGCCTCCATCCCCTCACCCGCCACCGGCCGCGCGGCGAGGTAGACGAGGATGGTGCCAAACAGCGCCAATGCGATGCCGACACTGCCAAGGATGAAGTATTTCCACGCCGCTTCCAGCGCCTCGGCGGTGCGGTACAGGCCGACCATCAGCACCGTGGTCAGCGTCGCCAGTTCCACCGCCACCCACATCAGGCCAATATTGTTGGCCAGCAGTGCCAGGTTCATGCCGAACATCATCAACTGGTACATAGCGTGGTAGAATCGGACCAGTTGCGGCTTCAGCTTGCCGCTATCCAGTTCGTGGCCGATATAGGACGCGCTGAACACGCTGGTGGTAAAGCCGACGAAGCAGTTCAGCACGACAAACACGATGCTGAGATCGTCGACCATCAGGTAGAGCCCGACCGCCGGGCGGTGCCACAGCAGCGAGACGGCGAAACCCAGCGACAGCGCCGACGCCACGACGTTCAGTGCGGCGCCGATGCGATAGCCCGGCAGCAACGCCAGCACCGCCGCCGACACCAGCGGGATCAACAGCACGGCCGAGACCGGATCAATGATCATTCCTGGCCCCCGCGCGAGCGGTCCAGTGCTTCCACGTCGATCGTGTCGAACTGCTCGCGGATGCGGAACAGGAAGACGCCGATGACGATCAGCGCGATCAGGATGGAGAACGCGACGCTGATCTCCACCACCAGCGGCATGCCCCGCGCGCCGGTGGCGGCGAGGATGATGCCGTTCTCCAGCGACATGAAGCCGACCACCTGGCTCAGCGCGTTGCGCCGCGTCACCATCATCAGCATGCCGATCATGACGACCGACAGCGCCAGCGCGATGTCCTCGCGTGCCACCGGGTCAACGTCGGAGGTGACGGGCAGCATGACCTCCAGCGACAGCGCCACCAGCGCGATCCCGGCGAGCATGGTCAGGCCAATGCCGCCGACGGTCTCGATTTCGCGATGGATACCCATCTGGAACACCATGCGGCGCAAGACCATCGGGATCAGGATGGCCTTGAAGCCTAGCGCCAGGGCGGCGGTGATGAACAGGTGCGGTGCATCCTGAATCCAGGCCTGCCAGGCGACCGACAGCGCCAGCACCACGGCATGCAGCGACAGCACGTGCAGCAGCGCCAGCAAACGGTCCTGGTACAGCATCAGGAAGCTGACCAGCACCAGCCCGCCGGCGAGAAAATGCGCAACGTCGAA
>CAYZKM010000848.1:0-1869 GCA_964478525.1 uncultured Bifidobacterium sp. | reverse complement strand
GCGCGAGCACCCCAGCGCCGCGTCGTCGAGATGGCCGCAGCGGCAGGGGTTCATCGCCGCGACGAGCTGGAACCGCGCGGGATAGGTGACATGGGCGGCGGCACGAGACACCGTGGTGCGCCCGGACTCCATCGGCTGGCGCAGCGATTCCAGCGCCTGGCGCGGGAATTCCGGCAGCTCGTCCAGAAACAGGACGCCGCGATGGGCCAGCGACACCTCGCCCGGCCGCGCCCGCTGCCCGCCGCCCGACAATGCGGCCTGCGAGGCGGAATGGTGCGGTTCCCGGTACGGCGGGCGCATCACCAGCCGCCCGCCCTCCAGCAGCCCGGCGACGGAATGGATCATGCTGACCTCCAGCGCCGCCGCCGGATCCAGGTCCGGCAGCAGGCCCGGCAGGCGGGCTGCCAGCATCGACTTGCCCGCGCCCGGCGGGCCGACCAGCAGCAGGTTGTGCCCGCCCGCCGCGGCGATCTCCAGCGCGCGCCGCGCCGTTTCCATCCCCTTCACATCGTAGAGATCGGGGCCGGGAACAGCCTCGGCGATGCCGGCGGTGTCCGGCGGGGTCAGCACCTGCGCGCCCTTGAAATGGTTGATCAGCCCGATCAGGTCGCGCGCCGCCAGCACCTCGATCCGCCCGGCCCAGGCGGCCTCTCCGCCCTGGCCGGCCGGGCAGATCAGCCCCAGCTCCTGCGCCGAGGCACCGATCGCGGCCGGCAGGATCCCCGTGACCGGGTTCAGCGTCCCGTCCAGCGACAGCTCCCCCAGCGCGGCATAGCGGGCGATCTCCTCCCGCGGCAGCACGTCCATCGCGGCCAGGATGCCCAGCGCCAGCGGCAGGTCGTAATGGCTGCCCTCCTTCGCCAGGTCGGCGGGCTTCAGGTTGATCAGCACCCGCTTGGGTGGCAGCGACAGGCCCATGGCCGAGAAGGCGGCGCGCACCCGCTCGCGCGCCTCGCCCACCGCCTTGTCGGGCAGCCCGACCAGCACCAGGCCGGGCATGCCGCCGCCGATCTGGACCTGCACCTCGACCGGCACGGCATCGATGCCGGAAAACGCGAAGGTGTGGGCCCGGGCCATGCCCATGGCGGCTTGCTTGCTGGTCATCGGCGCAGCATGGCGGGAAAAGATGAAGAAGCCGGTAACGCGATGCCCGCGCCAACCCCCGCTTGCGCATGATCAAACCCGCGTGTTTGCTGTGCCGATGACCGCATGAAAAACCGGAGTCGAGGCCGTTGGCCTATGCGCTGCAGCAGCTGATCAACGGCGTCACCCTGGGCATGATCTATGGGCTGATCGCCGTCGGCTACACGATGGTCTACGGCATCATCGGCATGATCAACTTCGCCCACGGCGACGTCTTCATGATCGGGGCGTTCCTGTCGCTGATCGCGCTGCTGGGGCTGTCGGGGATGGGCATCACCTCGATCCCCATCGCGCTGGCCCTGACGCTGGTCTTCGCCGCCGGGCTCGCCGCGCTGTATGGCTGGACGGTCGAGCGTGTGGCCTATCGCCCGCTGCGCGGATCGTTCCGCCTGGCCCCGCTGATCAGCGCGATCGGCATGTCCATCGTTTTGCAGAATTTCGCCCAGGTCAGCCAGGGCGCGCGGGTGAAGCCGATGGAGCCGCTGATCACCGGCGGGCTGCACCTGATGGAGGAGGACGGGTTCGCCGTCAGCCTGTCCTGGATGCAGGTGCTGATCGTCGTCACCACCCTGGCCGTGCTGGCGGTCTTCACCTGGCTGGTCACCCGCACCCCGCTCGGGCGGTCGATGCGGGCGTGCGAGCAGGACCTGAAGATGGCCTCGCTGCTGGGGATCGACACCGACCGCACGATCAGCCTGACCTTCGTCATCGGCGCCGCGCTGGCCG
>CAYZKM010000847.1:0-1869 GCA_964478525.1 uncultured Bifidobacterium sp. | reverse complement strand
CCGTGACCGTCGAGGTCCCCGCCCGGCGCGTGGTCATCAACTTCAATTTCGAGGAATTCACCGCCGTCGCCGGCGTCGAGGGCTGGTCCCGCGTGGTGGGCCTTTCGCGCGCGCCGTGGGAATCCTGGCGCCCGGTCATCTTCAACCGCTACAAGGCGGTGATCCCGAACCTGGCGACGCTGCCCGATATCGGCAATGCCGACGAGAATACGTTCAGCGCCGAGAAGGTGATCGCGCTGAAGCCCGACGTGTTCTTCCTGGCCGCCTGGATGTTCAACGCGCTGAAGGGGGCCGAGAAGCAGATCGAGGCCGCGGGCATTCCGCTGGTCGTCATCGACTACAACGCGCAGACGCTGGAGGGGCACCTGGCCTCGACCCGCGCCTTCGGCAAGGTGATGGGCGCCGAGGCGCGGGCCGAGGAACTGGCAGCGTATTACGAGGGCAAATACCGCGACGTGCTGGCCCGCGCCGCCCGTGCCGCCGCCGCCGGCCCGCGCCTGCGGGTCTATTTCGAACTCGGCCAGGCTGGCGCCGATGTCTACGGCAACACCTACGACAAGGGGTTGTGGGGGAAGATCTTCCAGGCGATGCAGGCCGAGAACATCGCCGCCGGCAAGGTGCCCGGCGCCTTCGCCCCGCTGCATCCCGAAGCGGTGATCGCCGCCGATCCGCAGGTGGTGTTCATCGGCGCCTCGTCCTGGCTCAACCGCCCGAAGGCGGTGCGCACCGGCTATGACACCGCCCCCGAGGTCACCCGCGCCTCGCTGGAACCCTATGCCGCCCGCGCCGGATGGGCCGGCCTCGCGGCCGTGCGCGCCGGCAACATCAACGCGCTGGAGCACGGCCTGGCCCGCAGCCTGGTCGACTTCGTGGCCATGCAGTACATCGGCACGCGGCTTTATCCGGACGCGTTCCGCGACATCGATCCGCGCGCCGAACTCGCGGAGTATCATCGGCGCTTCCTGCCGGTGGCGTTCAACGGCACGTGGTTCCTGCCGCTGACGCCGTGACCGGCGCTGTCAGGGCAGGCCGGCGCCCGGCACCGCGACCGTGACGATCTCGATCTTGCCGTCGGTGGCACCGGCGCGGGTCGGGCCGCTGCCGGTGGCGGTGCAGATGAACAGGGTCTTGCGGTCCGGCCCGCCCAGCATGCAGGCATAGGCGTTGCGGCCGGGCAGGGCGATGGTCTCGACGATGCCGGCGCCCTGCTTCACCCGCACGCAGCGATTGCCGCGCGGGTCGGCGACCCAGATCGCGCCCTCGGCGTCCAGGCAGATGCCGTCGGGGAACAAGGTCGGGTCGGCGGCGAAGATGCGCCGCCCCGACAGCGACCCATCGGGGGCAATGTCGAAGGCCGTCAGCCGGTTGCCCATGGTCTCGCCGACGATCAGCTGCGTCCCGTCGGGCGTGATCACCGATCCGTTGGGGAACAGCATGTCGGTGGCGGCCACGCCGGTGCGCCCGTCCGGCGTCACCAGGGCGAGCTTCGCGGGGGCCGCGTCCTCGCCCTTGAACCGGTCGTAGCCGAAATTCCCGACATAGGCGCGGCCCCGCGCGTCCACGACCATGTCGTTGCACGGCCCGCCGGCGATGGCGGACAGGTCGGCGTGCACCTGCATCCGCCCGTCCACCTGCCGCAGCAGGCGCCTGTCGTTCATCGACACCACCAGCAGCGACCCGTCCGGCATCCAGCCCAGGCCCGACGGGCAATCGTCCAGCGTGACCATCGTCTCGGCCTTGCCATCCAGGCCCACGGCGACGACGCGGTGATTGTAGAAATCGGACAGCTAGAGCAGCCCGGCATGACAGCGCGGGCCCTCGGGGAATGTCAGCCCATCCAGCAGTGTCGCAACCATTGTCCTGATCCTT
>CAYZKM010000846.1:0-1875 GCA_964478525.1 uncultured Bifidobacterium sp. | reverse complement strand
CGACATCCGCGCCCTGGTCGAGAAAACCGGCATCCCCTACCTGCCGATGAGCATGGCCAAGGGCCTGCTGCCGGATACGCATCCGCTGTCCGCCGCCGCTGCCCGCTCGACCGTGCTGGCGGAAAGCGACGTCGTGATGATGATCGGCGCGCGCCTGAACTGGCTGCTGAGCCACGGCAAGGGCCGTCAATGGGGCCCGCCGGGGTCGAAGAAATTCATCCAGATCGACATCGAGCCGCGCGAGATGGACAGCAATGTCGAGATCGCGGCCCCGCTGGTCGGCGATATCGGGTCCTGTGTCGGCGCACTGCTGAAGGCCATGGGCGACGACTGGCAGCAACCGCCCACCGAATGGACCTCGGCCATCGACGCCAAAAAGGACACCAACATCGCCCGCATGGCCGCTCGGCTGGGCCGGAACGCCGACCCGATGGACTATCACTCGGCGCTGCGGGTGCTGCGCGACGTGATCAGGGACCGTCCCGAGGTGATCCTGGTGAACGAGGGTGCCAACACGCTGGACCAGGCGCGCGGCGTGATCGACATGTACCGCCCGCGCAAGCGGCTGGATGTCGGCACCTGGGGCGTGATGGGCATCGGCATGGGCTTCGCGGTTGCCGCCACGGTGGAGACCGGCTGCCCCGTGCTGGCGATCGAGGGCGACAGCGCCTTTGGTTTCTCGGGCATGGAGATCGAGACGATCTGCCGCTACAGGCTGCCGGTCTGCGTCGTGGTCTTCAACAATGACGGCATCTATCGCGGCGACGGGGTGAACCCGGGCGGCGGCGAGGACCCGGCGATCACCATGTTCGTCCCGGGATCACGCTATGACCGGATGATCGAGAGCTTTGGCGGCGTCGGCGCGCACGTGACCACGCCGGACGCGCTGAAGCACGCGGTGGAGGCGGCGATCGCGTCGGGCAAGCCCACCCTGATCAACGCGGTGATCGACCCCGCCGCCGGCAGCGAGAGCGGCAATATCGGCAATCTGAACCCCAAAAGCGCCCTGACGAAGAAGGGAGGAGCATGAGATGAAGGCACTCGACGGCGTCAAGATCCTCGATTTCACCCATGTCCAGTCCGGCCCGACCTGCACGCAGTTGCTGGCCTGGTTCGGCGCGGATGTGATCAAGGTGGAACGGCCCGGCACGGGCGACATCACCCGCGGCCAGCTGCAGGACATCAAGGGCGTGGACAGCCTGTATTTCACCATGCTGAACCACAACAAGCGGTCGATCACCATCGACGGGCGCAACAAGGGCGGCAAGGAGGTCCTGGAAGCGCTGGTGAAGACCTGCGATGTGATGGTGGAGAACTTCGCCCCCGGCGCGCTGGACCGCATGGGTTTCACGTGGGAGCGGGTGCAGGAGCTGAACCCGCGGATGATCCTGGCCTCGATCAAGGGGTTCGGCCCCGGCCCGTACGAGGACTGCAAGGTGTACGAGAATGTCGCCCAATGCGCGGGCGGCGCGGCATCGACCACCGGCTTCGACGACGGCCCGCCGATCGTGACCGGGGCGCAGATCGGTGATTCCGGCACCGGGCTGCATCTGGCACTGGGCATCGTGGCGGCGCTGTTCCAGCGCAACACCAGCGGGCGCGGGCAGAAGGTGGACGTGGCGATGCAGGACGGGGTGCTGAACCTGTGCCGCGTGAAGCTGCGCGACCAGCAGCGCCTGGCCCATGGGCCGCTGACCGAATACCCGCAATATCCGGATGGCAATTTCGGCGATGCCGTGCCGCGGTCGGGCAATGCCTCGGGCGGCGGTCAGCCGGGCTGGATCCTGAAGTGCAAGGGGTGGGAGACGGATCCCAACGCCTATATCTACTTCATCGCCCAGGCCCCGGTCTGGGAGGCGATCTGCGAGGTGATCG
>CAYZKM010000845.1:0-1876 GCA_964478525.1 uncultured Bifidobacterium sp. | reverse complement strand
CGCCGCCCGCGTCGCATCATGGGAAGGCCCCGCGGCGGAACCGCGCACCGATCCGCCCACCACCAAGGGGTTCATCGCCACCGCGCGCGGACGGGTGAAATCAGGCGATGTCGACGCCACCGGCCATTTCTCGCTGTCGGGCATCGTGCACCGGTTTTCCAGCGCCAACGCCCATGCCGCCGTCGCGATGGGCATGGATGCGGGCACCATGCAGCGCAACCGGCGCGGCTTCTCGACGTTCGAGCTTGCGATGCGGGTATCCGGCGCCCTGCGCCTCGATGAACCCTATATCGTCGAAACCGGCATTGCCCATCTGGGCAATTCATCCATGCGGCTGATTCATCGCATGGCCCATGCCCGCACGGGTGCCGAGGTCGCACGCCTTGGGCAGTTCGGTGTCAACCTCGACCTCGACGCGCGCCGCCCGGCCAAATGGCCGGACGAGGTGCGGGCCCGCGCCGCCAGCTTCGTCGTGCCGGCCGCGACGGGCTGACCCGACGAACCCGGCGGATGGGTCAGGCCGCGTAGCCCGGATCCTCGCGATCCAGCTTCCGGCGGAACGCGGCCCATTCCAGCGACGCGCGCGGCGAGCGGCTGTTGTCGGCGTACATCTTCGCGCCGATGGCACGGGTGCGCTCGATCGCGTCCTGGCTGGGGAAATGGATCGCGGACCCCGCCTGTGCCGCCAACTGGATCTCGCACGCACGCTCCACCCGGCCCAGCAGCACGAAGGCCTCGCCCATGCTGCGCCCGGCCGTCAGCGTGCCGTGGTTGCGCAGGAACAGGATGCTGCCATCCGCCAGGTCGCGCGCCAGGCGGCGGCGTTCGTCTTCGGCATCGCTGGCGGGGCCTTCATAGTCGTGGTACCGGATGCGGTCCATCAGGATCAGCGCGTTCTGGGAAATCGGCAGCAGCCCGTCCTGCTGTGCTGACACGCCGGCGCCGGCCGACGAATGCAGATGCATCACCGACGCGACGTCCGCGCGCGCCGCGTATATACCGCCGTGGATCACCTCGCCGGCCTTGTTGATGCCATGGGGCGCGGGGCTGAGCACATTGCCCTTGGTATCCATTTTCACCAGTGACGACGCGGTGATCTCCTCGAAGAACAGGCCGAGCGGGTTGAGGAGATATTCGTTGGTGGTGCCGGGAACACGCAGGGAGAAATGATTCCCCAGCATGTCATGCCAGCCGAAGCGCGCGCCCAGCCGATAGGCCGCAGCGAGATCGAGGCGAGCCTCCCATTCCTCGGGCGAGCAGCGGTACTGGGAGTCGTGCAGCGGGGTGACCTGCGCAGAGGCGGACATGGACTGCTCCTTGTTGGACTTTTCCGGTGCCGCCAGCCTGCTGCCATCGGCACCACCGGTCAATCGCTTGCCGCATGCGCGCCACCGCGCCTACCCTGCCGGGGGACAATGCCTGGACCATGGGGATGCAAGGATGACGGACACGACAGCCAAGGACCGCATCCGGCTGACGGTCGCCGAAGCCCGCGTCCTGGGCGAGTCGGCGATGCGCGGTGCCGGATACGACGACGAGGACGCCCGCATTCTGACGGATCATGTGCTGGACGCGGCGCTGTGCGGATACGAATACTCGGGCCTGCCGAAGCTGCTGAACGTGATCGACGCCGCCGATTTCAAGCGCCCGCGCCGGCCGGTCTCGGTTGTTCGTGAAAGTGCCGCCACCGCCATGCTGGATGGCGGCAACGCCAACGGCATGATCGCCGCCTATCACGCTGCCAGGGCGACCATCGCCCGCGCCGAGGCCAACGGCCTAGCCATCGTCTGCCTGGCCAACACATGGATGACCGGCCGCAGCGCCTATTACTGCGAGATGATTGCCCGCGCCGTCCTGGTCGTGAGCCATACCGTCG
>CAYZKM010000844.1:1272-1882 GCA_964478525.1 uncultured Bifidobacterium sp. | reverse complement strand
CGGCCGCCACCGGCGTCGGCGCGGCGAGGAAGGCGATCTGGCCGGCCGGAAAACGCCGCGTCTCACCTTGCGGTGGCGCCGGCGGCGCGGGAAGGGTCAACCGCGCATCCTGTCCGCAGGGACGCGATGTTCCAGTACCGGCATATTGCGGCGCACCTGGTCGGTCACGCCATGGTCGATGCGCGCGGTGGTCCAGCCGACGCCGTCGGAGACGCGGGCCACGACATGGCCCCACGGGTTCACCACCATCGAATGGCCGTAGGTGAAGCGCGCCTCGCCCTTGCCCTCCAGGTGCTTGCCCCAGGTTGCCGGCGCGGCGAACCAGCACTGCGTCTCGATCGCCCGGCCACGGATCAGCGCTTCCCAATGGTCCTTGCCGGTGGCGGCGGTGAAGGCACTCGGCAGGAAGATCAGGTCGGCGCCTTGTTCGCGCAGCTTCCAGAACAGGTCAGGGAAGCGGATGTCGTAGCAGCTCGCGCACCCGACCGTGATGTCGCCGGCCTTGTAGGTGACCACCTCGCGGCCGGCATCGTAGCTGTTGCTCTCGCGATAGCCGGTGCCGTCGGGGGCGACGATGCAGGGCGCGTCGCCGTGGCCGGACTCGACATGG
>CAYZKM010000844.1:0-1262 GCA_964478525.1 uncultured Bifidobacterium sp. | reverse complement strand
CCGTCGGGGGCGCCGATGGCGAAGAGGTGCATCTTGCGATAGCGCGCCAGTTCGGTGCCGTCGGGGTTGAACACCACCGTGGTGTTGAACAGCTTCTCCGGCCCCTGCTCGATGATCGAGCCGCCATGCACGTGCACCTTTGCCGCGCGGGCCGTTTCGCGCATGAACTCATAGGCCGGGCCGCCGGGTTCGTTCGAGCCGGGCGGCGGCAGCGTTTCCGCATTGGCCGTTCGCGTGGCGCGGTCGCCGCCGAGCGAATCCCAGACTTCGGGAAGGGAGACGATGTCGGGCCGGTCGTGTTCCACCGCCTGCTCGATCAGGCGGCGGGCCTGGGCGATGTTCTGCTCCTTGTCGGCGCCGGGATTCATCTGCATCACGCTGACGCGCATCGGGCGGACTCCGGTTGGAAAGAGGCGGGAAGAGAAGCCGATCCCGCCCCAGGGCGCAACCGGGGGCGTCGCAAACGTCCGGTCATCGCATGAATTGGCGTAGTGGCCCAAGCAGTCCGGGATCGCAGGACGGGGGCCTATCCCTGCGGCTGGCTCGGTGCATCACCGCCAGGGCACCGGGCGCCACGGCGGTCCGGAGTCATCCTGGGATGCGGTGTCATCGTCCGCTGCTGCCCGGTGGCAGGGCTCGAAGCTTGCCCTTATGGTGCCGCTTCGCCATGCCGAAAGGGAGACTGATGCAGCCGATCCGCGTATGGGACCTGCCGACCCGCCTGTTTCACTGGGTGCTCGTTGTGCTGATCGCCGCCGCCTGGGCGACAAACCACTACAACAAGATGGAGTGGCATGTCTGGATCGGCTACTCGATCCTGACCCTGCTGATTTTTCGGATCATCTGGGGCCTGATCGGTAGCGACACCGCACGCTTTACCCGCTTCCTCCGCAGCCCCGTGGCGGCGCTTCGGCATCTGTCGCATCTGACGCGGCGGGGGGCCGATACCGAGGTCGGGCGGAACGCCGCCGGCGGCTGGATGGTCCTTCTGATGCTCGCGCTGATCGCGGTGCAGACCGGCACCGGATTGTTTGCCAACGATGACATCAGCATAGAGGGACCGCTGATGCACCTGGTCGGCAAGGCACAGAGCGACTGGCTGACCCGGATCCATGGCTGGAACTTCGACCTGATCCAGATTGTTATTGTTCTGCACGTTATTGCCGTGGCGGCATACATGCTGCTGAAGCGGCAGAACCTGGTGCGGCCGATGGTGACGGGGGTGAAGCAGATGCCGGCCGGGATTATCGCGCCCACGCTGC
>CAYZKM010000843.1:0-1889 GCA_964478525.1 uncultured Bifidobacterium sp. | reverse complement strand
GCCGACGAGGCGACGCTCACGGCGCTGCGCCGGCGCATCGGCTTCATCTTCCAGCACCATAACCTCCTCGGCTTCCTGACGGCGCGCCAGAATGTCGCGATGGCACTGGAGCTGGACCCGCGCTCGACCGAAGCCGGGCGGGCGGAACGGGCGGCGGCGATCCTGGGCCAGGTCGGGCTGGCCGACCACCTGGACGCGATGCCGTCGAAGCTGTCGGGCGGGCAGCGCCAACGCGTGGCGATCGCCCGGGCGCTGGTGGCCGATCCCGGGCTGATCCTGGCAGACGAGCCGACCGCGGCGCTGGACCGCCAGACCGGGCACGATGTCGTGCACCTGATGCGCGACATGGCGCGCCGGACCGGCACGCCCATCCTGCTGGTGACGCATGATCCGCGCATCCTGGACATCGCCGACCGGGTGATCGCGATGGAGGACGGGCGGATCACGGAACCCGTGGCGTGACCCGCCGCACCGACCTCGATGCGCTGCGCATCGTACTGTGCGCGTCGGTGATCCTGCAGCACGCGGTCCTGATCTTCGCCGCCGAACCCCGCTATCACGTCAAAAGCGCCGATCCCGTGGCCTGGGCCACGATCGTCTACGAGGCGTTGCGCATCTATGCGATGCCGCCGTTCTTCGCCATCGCCGGCTGGTCGGCCGTGGTCTCGCTGCGCCGGCGCGACGGCTGGGCCTTCGTGCGGGAACGCGCGCTGCGGCTGGGCGTGCCGCTTCTGGCGGGCATCCTGCTGGCCGGGCCGGTGATCAAGTATATCGAGCTGTCACAGGGCCGCGACCTGGGCCTGGCCGGGTTCCGCCTGGTCGCACCGGTCGGCATCGACTTCCTGACGTTCCTGCCAAGGTACTATACGCGGATCGTGCTGACGACGTGGTCACATCTGTGGTTCATCGCGTATCTGCTGATCTACAGCCTGGCCTTGCTGCCCGTGCTGGCATGGGCCGCGCGCCGGGCGGTGCGCCAGACCCTGCCGCCGGGCTGGGTCGTATTCCTGCCCGCCCTGCCCCTGGCCGGCGTGATGGCGGCGTTCAACGGGTATTGGCCGTACCTGCCCAACCTGATCCAGGACTGGACGAATTTCGGCTATTTCGCGCTGTGCTTCCTGGCCGGCGCGATGATCGCCGTCTGGCCGGGGTTCGAGCAGCGGCTGTGGACCCGGGCCGGCGGGATGCTGGCCCTGGCGGCGGCGGGCTTCGCGGGCGTGCTGTGGTTCGGGGAATCGACCGCCGGTCGCTTCGCGGTGGGGCTGACCGCCTGGGGCTGCGTGGGCGCGAGCTGGGCGCTGGCACACCGCTTCGCCCCCCCCTGGTCCGAGCGGCTGCGCCTGCTCAGCGAGGCGACCCTGCCGGTCTATGTCATCCACCACGTGCCGCTGTTGCTGATCGCGCTGTGGGTCCTGCCGCTGGGCTGGCCGGTCTGGGTGTCGATCCTGGTGATCGCCGGGGCGGATGCGGTGGTCTCGGTGGGGCTGTACATCACGCTGGTGCGCCCGTGGCGTCCGATGCGGTGGCTGCTGGGGATGCCCACCACGCGGGGGGCGTGACCGGCCTCCCCCCCCTCGACGCCGGCGGCCGGGGGGGCCATCTTCTGGGCCAAGGAGTGCCCGGAATGTCCCAGACCCTGTTGCGGCCGCCGCCCGCCTTGTTCATGCCGCAGAAGCAGCCCGCCAGGCCGGTGACGCGGCGTCTTGCGGTGGTGTCCGACTATGCCCCCGCCGGCGACCAGCCATCCGCGATCGAGGAGCTGGTGCGCGGCGTGCGGGCAGACGAGCGCGATCAGGTCCTGCTCGGCGTCACCGGGTCGGGCAAGACCTTCACCATGGCCAAGGTGATCGAGGGCGTGCAGAAGCCCACCCTGATCCTGGCGCCGAACA